>JAVJQK010000014.1 GCA_040218145.1 Sandaracinaceae bacterium
CTCCCGCGCCGCGTCTAACCCGACGTGGACAAGAACCACGAAAACCTGGCGATGGGCATCGGCGCGGCGCCGGCCTCACTCCCCTCAAGCAGCGTGCGCGAGATCCGCCGTCTGAACCTCAGACACCTCGCCCGCTAACACCACGGACGAGCGGAGATCGCCCCCACACGGTTCGGTGGTCTTCGGCGTCCGACCAGCGAACGCTGCGCGCCCCTTTCCGCCAACGCGCCCAGGTGATGCGCTCCCGGATGGCCGTGGTCGCGAGCGCGCGAGCCAGGTCGTGCTCGTCGCTCCCGTCGTCGGCTCGCTCGAGCCAGCGCTGGTCGAGGGGCGGGATGGGACGTCGGATCGCCTCACGCCCCGCGGGCGAGAGTGACAACTCCCCCTCCGCCGCGGCCAGGGCCACCAAGAGCCCCTGCACGGTCTGGGGCGTGCCCGCACGCGCCAGCTCGAAGACGGCGCGCTCCACCGCCTTGATCACGCGGCCCCAGGAGGCAGGCGCGTGGTTCCCCTGGCCGACGCGGCGGAGCGCGTCCATCCAGCGGCCCAAGGCGGGGTCGATCAGGTCGACGTCCGGGTTGCGTTGGACCTGCCAGCGGCCCAGAGGCGTCGCGAAGTAGGACTTGCCGTTGCGCTGGTGGAAGCCGAAGCGCGCGAACTCCGCGATCCCTCGGTCCACCCCGAGAGAGCCGACCGCGCGCGCGAAGTCGACCGCGTGCACGGCCCGTCGACGCTGAACGTCGGCGCGGCCTTCCCCGAACAGCCGAGCCAGCTCGGTGCGCCCCGTGGGCGCTTGCCACAGAGGGAGCCAGAGCTCGTTCCGTGAGCCCCCTTCGTCCGCGCCGCTGGAGCTTGCGTAGTCCGCGCCGACGGCTCGTACGGAGAAAGGAAACACGAGCGATCCACGCGACGCCTGCTCCATCTTGCGAGTGGTGGCCGACGCGAGGAGCAGGGTCCCTTCGATGATCAGGACGAAGTCCCAGGGGTTCACGAGCGAGTTGCCCTCGAAGCCAGGAGCTGCGTTTCCGCCGCCTGCGCCTCCCGGATCGAACTGGCCGATCGCGGCCTTGGCCATTCCAGAGACCGACTCCCCGAACATCGCCGCGCGCAGCGTCGTCTCGGAGCGAGCTGCCGCGGCGCCGGACTCGAAGCTCGTCAGCTCGTCCAGGCGCTGATAGAAGTTCGACGCGAAGTCGAGGTTTCCTTCCGTCCCGCCCGTCCCCAGCACCGGCGGAAAGCCGAGCGACTCGACGTCCACGACGAGCACCGCGTCGAGCCAGGCGACCGCGGCATCGGGCAGACGGTCGCGGAGCTCGTTGACCAGCGCCGCCTTGTCCTCGTTCTTCGGCGCCTCTTCGAAGCCGAACTTCGCGACACACCGCTCTGCGATCTCCACTGCTGCGCGCAGAGAGGCGAGGCGGGCGGCTTTCGACTCCTTCACTTTGGCGAGCGCCTTGGTGGCGGTCGTCGCCTTGGTTCGACGTCCGGTCTTCTTGTCCTCGCGGAAGTAGAATCCACCCGCACCGTTCCACGGGTTCGCGACCGGACTCGGCTCATACTCCTCGGTGAAGAAGCGGAGCAGGCTCGGCTCGTCCAGCTCCGTTCGCAGAACGAACCCCTCGGGAGTCCACCATCCGGCCGCCGCCGGGTCTTTCTGCTCGGCGACGAGACGAAGGATGCCGAGGGCTTTCAGGTAGCTGCCGAGCGGCTCGGGCTGGCAGCCGCGCAGAACGTGCTCGTGCATGTCACCGACCTCCCTTCGGGTCGTGCAGGGCCGAGGCCCCCCAGTCCGCGACGCGGATCAGGGTCTCGAGCAAGGCCAGCCGGAAGGGGCCGTAGGTCTCGAGGAGACCAAGGGAGCGAGCCGTCCAGCTCGGGCCTTCCCCCTCGCCGAGCTCCATCACCCTCAGGCTGAGCTCCACCTCGGGCGCGACGAGCCCGTCGCCGAGGGCGGTCTCCGGGAGCCGGTCGCCTTGCCATACGCCGAGGGCGAAGGGGCGCCCGTCGGGAGGCGCGGTCTCGGTCGGCCGAGAGCGGATCGCGACGCGGACCTTGCCGTGGTGACACGCCGCGAGATAGGCGGAGAGGTCGCTCTCCCCCGCCTGAACCATCGCGAGGGCGCTGGCGAGCTCATGGCGGAAGTGCGAGCGGACGCAGCGTCGTCCTCCGGGCCGGCCATCGCTCTTGGCCCACGGCCCCTCAGCTCGAAGCGCATCCTCTTCTTCGAGCGCGGACAGCAGCATCTCTTGGAATGCCTCGTGCGCCTTGCCTCGATCGTGCCAGTGCGTGGCGCGGATGAGGTCGCTCCACGGGGCGTCGTAGGGGAGCGCGTCTGAGAGCTCTACGGCGGCGCTGCGCGCCTCGCGGCTGTGCTGCTCGAGCGTGATGAAGGCCGCGCTCCCGTACGTGAGCGTATCGGCCGCGTCCTCGTCCTGCGCGAGCGCCGGAGCGGTCACCGCGGTCGGCCTCGACTTGGGGTCGGCTGTCCAGCCCAAGGCCTCGTGGTAGCCGCCCGCCTCGAGCCTCAGCAGATAGCTGACACCCGGTACCAGCGGCTCGGTCGCCTGCAGCCAGCGCCCCTCGAGCGCGTCCCAGCGCACGCAGGCGCTGCGGTCCTTCTTCCGCGCCTTCTCGACGAGCTTTTGCGCGTCGGCCAGCGGAACCGAGCAGAGCTCATCGCGATGCAGGGCCGGCGCATCGGCACGAGGGCTCTCACCTTGCGGCCATGAGCGCCAGGCCAGCTGAACGTCCGGTAAGCCACGGTCTCGTACGTACCTGGAGACGTCCAGGTCACGACCGCCGAGATCGACGGTGGTGTCGAAGAGCTCGTAGACGTCTCGCCTGCGGATTACGGGCCCGGTCGGCTCTGCCGTCTCCGGAAGCCCCTTGGGCAGCTGCGCTGGGCTCCCGTCCGCGCACTCGCCGATCAACCCGCGGGCTCGGTCGAGCTCCTCCGCCGTGTAGGGGAGAGCGGCCGTTCCGTACGCCTTGAGCGCCTTCGCATCATCGTCGGCGGGGCGGGGCAGATCGATGACCACCAGTCGCGCCGGGTCGTCCGCGGGCCACTCGCCGGTTCGGTTGCATCGACCGAACCGCTGCACCAACGACGACCAGGGGGCGAGCTCCGTGAACAGCGTCTTGGAGGTGATGTCGACACCCGCCTCGATGGCCTGCGTGGCCACCAGGACGCCCGACCACGTCGGGTCCAGCACCGAAGCCTCGATCTGCCGTCGCTCCACCGGACGGAAGCGGGAGTGGAGGAGCGCGGTCGGGTGCTCGGCCTTCTCCAGCGCCTGAAAGACGGCACGGGCTCGAGGCACCCGGTTGCAGACCACCAGCGTCCGCGTGCCGGGCACGTGGGCCTCGCTGACGGCAGCGGCGAGCCGCTTGGCGTAGTCACTGTCGCCCGGGTCGAGGTCGCTCCGAACCGACACGGTCTTCGACGCCTGGAGGCGGCGGGCCAAGAGCGGATGGCCTCGGTCCTCGTCCGAGAGGGAGTGCGTCTCGAGCCCCGCGTGTGGGTGGTCCACCGTGCCCAGCAGGCGGGTGTCCATCGTCGCGCTCATCCAGAGCGCGTGCGTCGTGCCATAGGTTCGCCACCGCCTTCGCAGGGCGGCCAGCTGGGCAGTGGTGGAGAGCCCCACTCCCATCAGCTGAACCTCGTCCATGACCCAGAGGCAGTCGTTGTTCAGCAATGCGAAGTGCATCGGCCACTTGAACCGGCTCATCGCGAAGCCGCGGTTCAGCGCCCGGGAGAGCAGCTGGTCCTGCGTGCCCACCAGCACGGTGTCGCGGATGGGGTCTCCCTCGAAGTCGTTGTCGACCGCCCCTCCGAGCAGGGAGTGGACGCGAACCTCCCCTTCCACATCGAGCGCGCCCACCCACTTCCGAGCGACTCTTGCGGTCTGGCTCACGAGCGAGCGCATGGGGAGACAGAAGACCAAGCGCCGCGGCGTCGCTTCGCGGATGGCCGGACTGGCCTCGCGCCGGCGCCAGAGCCACACCAACACCGCGGTGGCGGTCTTGCCCGCCCCGGTCGGCGCTTCCAGTACATCTGGGAGCCGTTCACACCGGGCCATGGCCGACTGGAAGGGGAACGGGGGGTGGCCAGTGGCTCGCTCGAAGAACTGTTCGAAGGTCATCCTGCCGTTGCCTCATCTGTCTGCGCGGAGTCGGGCTCGTCGTGGTCGTGGCCAGTTCGAGGGATAACCCCGCTCTGTCTCACCATGCGCGAGACACCTCGTGGGTCGTCGGTCTCGTATTGGTCGAGGGCCGCCTGGAGCTCGTCCCGCATGGCATCGACGAGCTCGTCGGGGGCGACCGCGGCTGCGTGGCGGCCCCAGGACAGGACCCACCGCACTGTCTCGACCAACCCGGCGACGGTGGCGTGGACCAGCACGGCGCCGTCCGGCCGCGCCTCCACGGTCTGCTCGGCGACCAGTGGATACTCCGAGGCGAGTCGGGCCACGGGCGCCGCCAAGCGCACCGTGACGTCCACCGGATCTCCGCTCCAGACGCGGACGGCGCGCGAGAGGTCGGTGACCTTCTCCAAGCCGGGATGGGGCACCGCCGGGACGTCGAGCACGGTCACGCTCGCGATCCGGGCCACCTTGAAGGTCCGCCAGTCGTCGCGGTCGAGCGCCCAGGCCCAGAAGTAGAGCTGACCATCGCGGACGTGGAGCGCGCCGGGGTCCACGCGCCTCACCGTCCCCGCTTCGTCGGACATCCCGCGGTAGAGAAGGTCGACCCGGAGCCGCCGGGACAGGGCCGCCTCCAGCTGGGCGACCACCGTGGGCGTGTGCGCAGGCCGGACCTTGTGAGCCGTGACCGCCGCGCCCGTCGGGCTCCGCGCCTGGACCAGCGAATCCAGAGTCGCGAGCAGCCGCGTGCCTTCCAGAGGCGCCAGGGTCTCTCGCGCCAAACGCAGCGCCGACACCTGGTGTGAGCTCAGGTCGTACTTGGCGAACACCTCTCCCGGGAGGCGACGGCGCACTTCCCCGTTCACCCTCTCGGCTACGGGCTCCAACCCTGCGTCGCGGAGCACGGCCAGGTCGCGATACACGGTCGAACGACTGGCCCCCGTGCGTTCCTCGATCGCCGCGATCGTCAGGCCGCGACGGCTGCCGCGCAGCGCCTCGAGCAGTACACAGATGCGTGTGAGCCTCTCTCGCACGACGATCCCCCAGAGAGCGCGTGGCTCGCACATGCGCCGGGTCGCGCCCGGTGAAGCGCAACGCCAACTTGCAGCAAGCTACATCAGGGCCCGCTGAGATTGCGAGCACTGTTTGCGCAGTCGGGTACCCGTCTTGGCGAGGTGCGTCCTCGAGCTACCGCGCGGCGTGCGGCGCCGCGCTCAGGGCCGGTACGACGGGCGGGCGGCGGGGTACGAGGGGCGGACGCTCACGGGGGCGCTCGGGGTGACGAGCGAGGCGACGGTGCGGCGGAGGACGGAGGCGTCGACGGGCTTGGCGAGGTAGGCGGCGGCGCCGAGGCGGATCAGCTCGGCGCGGCGGGTGGGGTCCCAGTGGCCGGAGATGACGACCATGGCCGGGGGGTTGGGGAGGCCGCCGAGGACTTCGATGACGTCGCGGCCGGTGAGGCCGGGCATGTCGAGGTCGACGAGGACGAGGTCGGGCTTGCGCTGGGACTCACGGTAGACGCGCAAGGCTTCTTCGCCGTCCGCGGCGAAGGTGACCTCGTGGCCGGCTGCGACGAGGAGGCGGCCGAGGCTGCGGCGCACGAGCTCCTGGTCGTCGGCGACGAGGATGTGCGCGCCGCGCTGGCCGGGCGCGAGGATGCGCTGGGAGGGGGTCCTCGAGGTGCGCTTCGCCGGGGGCGGGGGGGCTTCGGTGCGCGGGGGCGACGCGAGGGGCAGGCCGATGCGGAAGGAGGTGCCGCGGCCGAGCTCGCTCTCGACGTCGATGCTGCCGCCCATGCCCCGCACGAGCTCCGCGACGGTGGCGAGGCCGAGGCCGGTGCCGCGCCCGGTGGGCTTGGTGGTGAAGAAGGGCTCGAAGGCGCGCTCGAGGGTCTGGGGCGCCATGCCGACGCCGGTGTCGCGCACGCGCACGACGCAGCTGGTGCCCACCTTCGAGGCGGTGATCGCGATGCGGCCGCCCTCGGGCATGGCGTCGCGCGCGTTGATGCAGAGGTTGAGCAGGACCTGGTGCAGCTCGGTCTGGCTGCCGAAGATGAAGAGGTCCGGCGGGGCGTCGCACTGGATCTGGTGGCCGGCGCGGAAGGTGCGACGGCAGAGGCGCGCGACCTCCTGGCAGACCTCGTCCAGGGCGACGAGGGCGCGGGGGGTGTCCTCGCGGCGGCCGAGGGTGGCGAGGGAGCGCGTCAGCTCGACCGAGCGATCGAGGGCCGAGGTGAGGTCGTCCATGCAGTCGCGCGCCTCGTCGGGGAGCGCGTCGGGGAGCGCGCCGAGGAGCGACTCGAGGTGGGAGAGGGTGGCCTGCGCGGCGCCGACGACGTTGTTGAAGTCGTGCGCGATGCCCGCCGCCATGCGGCCGATCGCCTCCATCTTCTGCCGCTCGCGCAGCTCGCGCTCGAGCGGGTCCTCGAGGGCGAACAGGAGGGTGACCTTCTGCCCCAGATCGATCCGCGTGCCGGCGCGCAGGGTGGCGCGCTCGACCTTGTGGCCGTCGACCCAGACGCCGTTGCGGCTCTGCAGGTCCTCGACCTCGAAGCGCCCGTCGGCGCGCTCGGAGACGCGCGCGTGCCAGCGCGAGATCGAGCTCTCCTGGATGTGGATCTCGCACTCCGAGGAGCGCCCGATGGTCGTCAGCCGGGTCAGCTCGAAGCTGCTACCGGGCGAGCCGCCGCGGAGCACGACCAGCTTGGGCCGCCCTTCGGGTGCGGGAGGGACCGGCGTGCGGAAGGCCGGGAACTGCGCGGTGGTGGCGTCGTAGGGGTCGCTCAACGGGAAGCCTCGGCTCGGCTCGAACGGCCGGCGTCCCCTGTCCTGAAGGGTCGGGTCATCATTTGGAGACCCACCCCCCGAACGGGCCCTGCCCTTCGTCGAATCGATAGTCGGTGTGCCGGCGGATGAGGTCGTCGAGCAGGGTTTGGAGCCGGCCCCCCGCGATGGCCGAGTAGGGGCCGTCGACGTGCAGCTCGTGGAGCTGGGCGCAATGGAAGCAGATCGAGAGCTCCACAGGTCGCGCGCCGCCGTGAATCCGCAGGCCGTGGTGAGGTTCGTAGCAACTCGTCACGAGGTCACCCTGCGCGACCGCGTCGTCGAGGGCTTCCGCGATGCCGGCGTGGTGCGAGGCATGCACGTCGAAGACCGCGAGGACCTCGCGCCCATCGAAGCCGTCCGCCGAGGGCCTCTCGAGCCGCTCCCCGAGCACGAGCAGCTCCACTCGCTCGGGGGCGTTCAGGGCGCGCCGGGTCTCGGCAGAGAGCCGCGGCGGGGAGTCGTCCGGCTCCGGCTCGCCGCAGGCGTACACCACCGAGAGGACGCAGAGGAGCGAAAGGCCGCCGGCCAGCTTCATCGAGCGAGCAGGTGCGCGCGCGCGTCGCCTTCGTAGAGCTCGAAGTCGGCGAAGCGGACGGTGAAGTCGGAGCGGTTGCTGCTCGCCCAGGGGCCGAAGAGGATGTGGTCGACGCGGGTGTCGGCGTTCGGCGCGGTGCGCATCATCAGCTCGCTGCTGTCGACCACGGGGGTGAAGGCGTCCTCGCCCGGGAAGCGCAGCGCGAGGTAGCCGAGGCCGTCGAAGCTGCCCGGGGTGTTGAGCCGCACGTAGTAGATGACCTCGACCCAGTCGCCGACCGCCATGACCTTGGTCGCCTCGGTGGGCTGCGCGGTCCAGCCGCTCTGGCCGGTGTAGGTCTCGAGGCCGCCGTCGCAGGGATCGCCCCAGCACCAACCGCGCACGGACGGGTCCTGCTGCATCGACTGCTGGCAGCCTCCGACGGAGCGGTCCTCGGTGACGCCGAACAGATCGGTGTTGCCGTGGGCGCAGTTCATGGCCTGGTTGTCCTGCAGCTTGAGCGCCCACTCGCCCTCGAAGCCGCTGTTCGACGGCTCGAAGTAGAGGGTCATGTGGCTGTTGGCGGGGGAGCCGCCGAGGCTCGAGATGCCGTAGAAGCCGTGCAGGGTGCTGCCGAGCACGTAGCCCGCGCGGACCTGCTCGCGGAAGTGGAGGGTGAGCTCCTCGAGGCCGCCGGGGACATCGAACCGGGAAGAGTCGTTGCCCCCTATCGGGCTCGAGGTGCCCGCCTCGAAGGCGCACTCGATGACGTCGCGGCCGAGCACATCGTCGCGCACGGGGGCGCAGCGCTCGAGGTCCCGGCTCCAGCCGCGCGCGCTGAGGTCGGCGCGCTCGAACGGCTCGTCGACGAGCGGCGTGGGCGGCGGCTCGACGCCGGCGTCGGGTGAGGCGGCGTCGGGTGCGGCCGCGTCGGGTGAGGCGGCGTCGGGTGCGGCGGCGTCGGCGGGCGGCTCGGCGGCGTCGAGCCTGGCGGCGTCGGGCGGATCGTCCGAAGGCGCGCAGCCGGCCAGCAGGGCGACACAGAGGAGTACGCGGAGCATGTGATGACGATCTCCCGCGCGGCCGCAGAAAGCCAGCCACCGAACTGGGCGACGGACGATTCCGCGGAGCGGCTATGCTCCACGACGGATGCGCACGTCGTTCCGCCTGAAGATCGCGCTGCTCACGATCGGCGTCGCCGCGCTCCCGCTCGCGCTCGTCGGCTGGCTGCTGATCGACGTCAACGCGCGCGAGGTGGAGTCGTCGTCGCAGGCGCTGCAGATCGCGCTGACCGAGCAGCTGGCGGAGGCGGTGGACGGCGAGCTGTCGCGCGCGCGGGCCGGGCTTGGCGCGATCGCGAACGCGCTGACGGACGACTCGCTCCCGGAGGAGGCGCGGCTCGCCACGGCGCTCCGGCTCCTGGACGCGCACGAGGGGCTCGACGTGGTCGCGGTGTACGACGCGGACGGGGCGCTGATCGATCGCATGCGCGACCCGAGCGCGCGGGAGGTGTCCACGCCGGACGCGCTCGACGCGGCGACCCGGGAGCGAGGGCTCGGCGAGGCGACGCGCGCGGGCCGCGACGCGGAGGTGCGCGTGCTGGTGCTGACGCAGCTGTCGGCGCAGGGACGCGCGACGGGCTGGATCGCGGCGCCGGTCTCGCTCGACCGGGTGCAGCGGCGGCTGGCCGAGCTCTCGAGCGCGCAGATCGCGTCGCGGCGTGGGCGCATGGTGCTGCTCGACGAGCGGGGCCGGCGGCTCGCGCATCCGCAGATGGAGCTCCTGCTCACCGAGGCCGAGCGGCCGCCCGCCACGCTCTCGCGCGCGCCGACGTCGAGCGAGCGCGACGGCTGGCTGCGCACGTCTGTGGCGACCGAGGGCGCGCCGTGGGCGGTGGTCACGGAGATCCCGAAGGACGTGGCGTACGCGTCGCTGGCCGAGATGCGCGCGATCGTGATCGGGACCATCGCGGGCACGCTCCTGCTCGCGGTGCTCGCGTCGTTCTTCCTCGCGCGGCGGCTCACCGCGCCGATCGCGACCCTGGTGGAGTTCACCAAGCAGCTCTCGGCCCGGCGCTTCGACGCGCGGGTGCAGGTTGAGACCGGCGACGAGCTGGCGGTGCTGGGCGACGCGCTGAGCGAGGCGGCGGCGGCCCTCGAGCGCTCGGAGGAGGCGATGCGCCAGGAGCAGGCCATCCGCGGCGACCTCGGGCGCTACCTCCCGGCGGAGCTGGTCGAGGCGATCATCCGGCGCGAGGCGTCGATGGAGCTCGGCGGGCAGCGGCGCGAGATCACCGTGCTCTTCGCGGACGTGGTCGCGTTCACGCCGCTGTCGGATCGGCTGCCGCCCGAGCAGGTGGTCTCGCTCCTCAACGAGCTGTTCACGCTGCTGACGGGCGCGGTCTTCCGGCACGAGGGCACGGTCGACAAGTTCGTGGGCGACTGCGTGATGGCGATCTGGGGCGCGCCCACCGCGCAGCCCGACCACGCGGAGCGCGCGCTCGCAGCCGCGCGGGACATGATGCGGTTTTTGGAGAGCGCGAACGCGGGGTGGAGGGAGTCGGTGGGCGTGGAGATCCAGCTCGCGATCGGGGTCAACACGGGCGAGGCGGTGGTGGGCAACGTCGGCTCGAAGGAGCGCATGGAGTACACGGCGATCGGCGACGTGGTGAACGTGGCCGCGCGGCTCGAGACCATCGCCCGGCCGCAGCAGATCCTCGTCACGCGCGCGACGGCGGACGCGGTGGACAGGGAGCTGGCGCGGGTGGGAGAGCGCGAGGTGCCGGGGCGCGCGGCGCCCGTGGAGCTGTTCGAGGTGAGCTGGTGATCGGGACCGTCGTGGCGGGGCGCTACCGCGTCGAGGCGGAGCTCGGCCGCGGCGGCATGGGCGTGGTCTATCGCGCGGTGCAGCTCCCCATCGAGCGGCCGGTGGCTCTCAAGGTGCTGCGCCGCGAGCTGGTCGACGCGCCGAAGGCCCGCGCGCGCTTCGAGCGAGAGGCCCGCGCGCTGAGCGCCCTGCCCCACCCCTCGGCGGTGGCCATCTACGACTTCGGCGAGCACGAGGGCATGGCCTACCTCGCGATGGAGCTGCTCCACGGTGAGACGCTCGCCGAGGCGCTGCGCGAGGGCGCGTTCGGCGCGGCGCGCGCGATCGACGTCGCCACCCAGCTCGCCGACGTGCTCGCCGCGGCCCACGGCGTGGGGCTCGTGCACCGCGATCTGAAGCCCGAGAACATCGTGCTCGAGGGCGAGACGGTGCGCGTGCTCGACTTCGGCCTGGCGTTTCTGGCCGCGCGTGAGGGACCGGCCGGGCGCATGACCCGCGAGGGCGTGGTGGTGGGCACGCCGGCGTATCTCTCCCCCGAGCAGGCGCGCGGCGAGGACGTGGGCCCCGCGACGGACGTCTACGCGCTCGGCTGCGTGCTGCACGAGCTGTTGACCGGCAAGGCACCCTTCGTCGGCACCGAGATGGAGGTGCTGACCAAGCAGATGTTCGCGCCCGCGCCGCCGCTCGAGCGGGAGGGCGGCCTCGACGTGCCGGCCGCGCTCGACGTCTTGCGCCGCGCGATGCTCGACAAGGTGCCCGACCGCCGCCCCGGCGCGGCGGAGATCCGCGACCGCCTCGCGCTCCTCGACCCCGACCCCGACCGCGGCCGCGTGCGAGCCAGCGCCGACGGCTACCTCGGCGCCCGGGCCGCGCGCATGGTCGACGCGAGCGCGGCGCCTGCTTCGGAACCGAGCGCTGACGTCCCGGAGATCGGCGTCGTCGGCGAGATCTCGCCGGAGCTCATGCTCGGCCTCACCGCCAACGGCATCGCCGCCTTCGTGCTCAGCGACGCCGAGCCCATCGACGGATCCACCCGCGCCCTCTACGCGCCGGGCGCCGACGAGGCCGCGCTGCGCGCCCTGTCCGCGCACGGCCTCCCCATCGTCACCGACCACGCCAAGGGCGACATCGCCGGCCTCACCGCGCGCCTCGCCGCCGGCGCCGCCGACGTCGTGCTCCGCCCCGTCGCCGCCGCCGACCTCGCCCGCAAGCTCCTCCGCGTCACCCGCGACGGCTGATCGACCGGGGACGATCCTATACAAACATCCAAACTCGCGACGCGCGGTCCTGGGAGCTGGAGACGCCACAGGTCGCTCATGGCCTCCGCGTCGCGGGGACGGCCTCCACCGCGTAGGCGAGCGAGATGTGCTCGCACACGGTGGGATCCTCGGCGCTCGGGCTCACGTCGGCGACAGCCTGGAGGACGTTTCTGGCCGTCTCGGCGTCGATGCGCCCCCCGAGGGGCGCTCGTTCTCCCGTCCACTGCTCGACCATGGCCTCCACCGGGGTGAGCGCGGCCAGGTACCCGTGGAAGAGGCCACGCTCGCAGATGGCGGCGCGAAGCCTCGGGCGCGTCAGCTGCTCCGGGTAGCCGAAGCGCTCCCGAGGGAGCGACAGCTCGGACCAGGAAGCCTCGAGCCGACCGTGGAGGATGCTCCCCGTCGATGGCGCAGCCAGCGTGGCCACGGTCTCGAGCTCCTGGCCGGCCGCGATCACGTCGCCGTCGAGGGCGGGCGGCGACCCGTCGGTCGTCCGAACCGCGTACATCGCGACGTTCACCTCGGGATCGTGCTCGAAGCTGTCCACGCCGGTGACCTCGACGATCATGAGGAGCCGCCCGGCCCGCAGATCCTCCGAGAGGCGCGCGTCGATGCACCCATCTCTCATCCCCGCGGGGCACTCGGAGGAGTCCATGAGGCCCTCCATCGTGCCGATCAGCGCCTCGAAGACGTTGTCGATACCGGTCACCCCCGGCTCGATGGCGCTGGCGTGGTCCTCACCGAACTCCTCGCAGGTGGCGTCGGCGAGGGTGGATCCGAACCCGCTGTCGAGGCCGTCGAAGTCGGCCCCGATCCCGCTCGCGACGTCGCCGGACCGACGCGTCGCTTCGGGCAGCGCCAGGTGCGAGACGAGGTACGAGAAGGTCGCCCCGTCCAGCTCGGCGCTCACGTCCACCGTGCGCGCTTCGTCGGAGTGGAGGGGGACCGTGAGTGGGCAAGGCGTCGCGGCGCCGTCCGCGCACACCCGATCGCGCGGCGGGAACGTCACCGTGTCGACGACCGGCCCGGTCGAAGGCTCGCATGGCGCGCGGGGCGGCCACGTCGTCTCGCCCTCCAGCTGACAGCCGGTCAGCGCCCAGACGAGGAGGGAGAACGCGAGGAGCGCGTGCTTGTTCAACGCTGTGTGCATGGACCGTGCGCTCTGCAAGCGCCGAACCGAGCGACCGCGTCGACCGGAAGCGCCCGAGCCTGTGAAAGCGGCTCACACCTCGGCACAGGACACGACCACACGGCTGCGTGCTGGCACACCTTTGCCTGGCACCGCTGCAGGGACCAACATTCGATCGTCCCGGGGCGGCTCGCGCTGCGACCGCTGAGCTGCCGGGTCTTGACAGCCGAGACCTCATGTTCAGCTTGCCAGGACTCTGACCTTTCACGCCTTCGACGCAGCGGCGCTGTGTGCACGCTTCCCGCCTCGGTTCCGCGACGAGAACAAGCGGCGCGCGCACGACTGGCTGCGCGCGACGCACGCTCCTTCGGGCACGCTCGCGGTCTCGCGCACGCACGAGCGTGAGCTGCCGGCCGAGTATCGTGTGCCGGGTGGCCCGGACGTGCGGTGCGTGGACACGTACTACGACTACCCCGCGTCGAGCGACGAGGCGCGGCACTGGCACGTGAACTTCGCGCACTCGGATCTCTTCGTGGCGTACGGCGGCCCGGGGCTCGCGCAAGACGAGCTGCAGGTGCTCGAACACCCGGTGCTGGCGTCGTTGCGCGAGCGTCTCGTCCAGGAGCCCATGGCGGAGCTGCCGCCCGCGACGGTCTTCGACGGCGCGCCGACCCCCATCCTGATCGAAGGCGCGCTGCGCCTGGGCCAGCTCGAGACGCGGGAGCTCTACGGGCGGCGGTTCAGCGAGGCGGGGGAGGAGGCGCTGCGGAGCGCGCTGACCATCTTGCCGCGGCCACACGCCACCCACCTCATCGCGATGGAGGCGATCCCCGGCGGGCGCGGCGCATACTCGCTCGACGAGATCGACTACCTGCTCGCGACGGCCTACACGGGCTTCTTGACCGCCGTCGCGCGGACCCGGTCGCGCGGAGACGCGGACACGGTCATCCACACCGGCTTCTGGGGATGCGGCGCGTATGGCGGGAATCGGCGACTGATGACGCTGGTCCAGCTCATCGCCGCGAGGCTCGCCGATGCCGACGAGCTCGTCTTCCACGCGCCCGGCGCCACGGACGCCTTCGACGACGCGCGACGCGAGCTCGCCCGGATGGCCCCTCGCACCCTCGCGACCGAGCGCCTGCTGGCCGCGATCGAGCGCTGCGGCTTCGCGTGGGGCGTGTCGGACGGAACCTGAGCGATGGGGATGGCCAGGTCGGCCGCCGCTGTCTTCGCGCTCGCGGTCTGCAGCGCGCCGGGGGTCGCCCACGCGCACTCCCCCGACTGCGCGCGGAACGTGGGCCTCGCCTCGTTCGTGGTCTTCCTCGCCGCGCTCCTGGGCGCCGCGTTCGTGATGGAGCGCCGCTTCGGTTCCGACGACAGCGGCGCGCTGCCCATGACGGCGTGGCTGGGGCTCGCGCTCCTCGCGCTGCTGGCGGCCGCGCTCTTCGCCTCCATCGGATACGTCAGCCTATGTTGACACTCACATCTACCGTGAGGGAGCCGTCTCAGCGGCTCCACGCCTCGAGCAACGCCCGGGCTCCCGGGGGGAGCCGGCCGTAGGACGGGTCGTCCGTGAAGGGCAGCTCGCTCACCGTGGCGAGCAGCAGGGCCCGGTTGTAGGGGTCGAGCCGGTCGTCGTCGATCCAGCGGCGCACGCGCGCGACGAAGTCGGGGCCGAGGTCCGGCACGACGCGACGGCGGTCGGCCAGAGCCAGCCGCCTCCGATCGCCCGGGAGATCGATGAGCAGGCCGAGCATCAGCTGCTGCGGGTCGACGCCCACCTCTCGCAGGAGACCCAGGTGGCCCTGGGGGTGCGCCTGGCCATAGCTCGACCACGCGGTGCGCGGGCTCGACCAGTAGCCGACTGTGTCCATCCACCCCTGCACCGCCCACCCGGTCCGGCCCGCCTGGGCGGCGGCGTGCGCGCGGATCTGCGCGACGGTCTGAGGCGTGGTGTCCATCGAGCAGTAGCCCCGGGGGTGATATCGGCGCAGCGCCTCGAGGTGCGGGACCAGGTCGACCCCGGACGGCCCCGCCCAGGCGCCCTCCGGGAGGTCGATGGCGTCCACCAGCTCGTCTTCGTCGTAGACGTTCAGCTCGCCCTCGAAGGCGAGCAAGGTGTGGGCGTAGGCGACGTGCTCGGCGAGCTCCTCCGGGAGTGGCGGGCTCGCGCCGAGGGTCGGCTCGGTGACGAGGCCTTCGTGCCACGCGCAAGGGAAGCGCTCGCAACCTTCGGGGGGCGGGTCGAAGCCCTCCGACGTGAACCAGACGATGAGCTGCCACTCGTCGTCCTCGCGCCCGACGAGCGCGTGGCGGCCCGCGTCACCGCCGCCCACCTCCACCATCGACCACGGCCGGGGGAGAGACTCCCGGGTGGCGCGAAAGGCCGCGTCGGTGGGCCAGCTGCGTGACGTCCTGGGCGCGACGGCCGCGTCCTCGGGGGGCGGCGGGTGATGGGCCGGGGGCGCGGTCTGCAGGCCGCCCGCCTCCAGCGCGCAGGCCGGGAGGGCGAGGAGGGCGAGTGGGAGGAGTCGGTGCATGGTGAATGGAGCGTCTACAGCACGGAACCTTGGGTCTGTTCCCTGCTACGGCGGGGAGGAGGAAGATCGTCCCTGACGCGCGCCGGCGCGGTGAGGCACGATCGGGGCATCCGGTGCTTCGGCCTCATCGCGCTCTGTTCGTGGCTCGCGCTCTGTCTGTGCGCGGGCGAGGCGCGGGCGCAGGCGACCCGGTACACGGTGCGCGAGGGGGACACGTGCCGCGGGATCGCGACGCGGGTGTACGGGGACGGCGAGGCGTATCGACGGATCCACGACGCGAACCCGCAGCTGGGGCCGCCTCCGCACGATCTCGAGCCGGGGACGGTGCTCACGCTGCCCGCGCCCGAGCCGCCGGCGGAGCTGAGCGCGGTGCATCGGCGAGTGGAGCGGCGGCCTCCGGCGGCGGCGGCGTTCGCGGACGCGCGTGCGGGGCAGCAGCTGCCGCGCGGGACGCAGGTGCGCACGCACGACGCGGCGAGCGCGGAGATCACGTTCGCGGACGACGCGCAGGTCACGGTGCGCGAGCGGACGCTGGTGATCGTGTACGGCGGCGAGCGGCGGCTCGCGCAGCGGCGCGTCACCCGGGCGGAGCTCGAGCGCGGGGCGCTGCGGAGTCGGCTCGGGGAGCTGGCCGGGCGCGCGCCGCTCGAAGTGGAGACGCCCAGCTCGCGCGCGAGCCTCGACGGCGACGGCGTGGTGAGCGTCGAGGAGGACGGCACGAGCCGGGTCGCGAACCATGGAAGACGGGTTGCGACCGTGGAGGCGGGCGGAGAGCGGGTGCGGCTGCCGCCGGGCACGGGCACGGTGGTGCGGCGCGGGGAGCGACCGACCCGAGCGCGACGCCTCTTGCCCCCGCCGCGCTGGACGGTGGAGCGCAGCGGGCCTGTGATCGGCTTCGTCGGGCTCGGCGGCAACCTGCGGGGCGGGTTCGAGCCGGTGCGCGGGGCGGCGCGCTACCGCGTCGAGGTGGCGGCGTCGCCGCGCGGCGCGGAGCTGTTGACCACGCTCGAGGTCCCGGGCGACGCGCGCAGCTTCGCGGCCGAGGGCTTGCCGGAGGGCACGGTCTACGTGTCGGCAGCGAGCATCGACCCGCGCGGGCTCGAGGGGCGGCGCTCGCCCTGGCGCGCCTACACGGTGAGGCTGGCCCGGCTGGTCGAGCCAGGGGGCGGCACGCCCGAAGGCGACGCGCGGCCGCCTCGGGTGTGGCCGGGCACGTGGCTGGTCGCGCCACGCACGATGGACTGTCGCGACGACGAGGGGGTGTGGAGCGGCATCGTCACGCTCCGCGAGACGGGGAGCCGGAGCGTGACTTGCCGGGACCGGGCGGGGGACGAGCCGGCGCCGCTCGCGGTGGTGGTGCGGGACGTGCGCGTGGAGGCGGAGGCGGACGCGAGGCTGGTGCGCGACCGGACGACGACGCTGCGCCTGCGCCTGCCGGAGGGCGGGCCGCCGACGCGCACGCTGGTGGCCGATCTCCCGGACGGGTTCCGCGCGGGGCCAGCGCGCGCGATCGAAGACGGAGTCTCGCTCGAGGTGTACGCGGCGCCGGACGCCCCGGCCGAGGCGCGGGTGGGGCTCGCGGTGGCGGCGGGCAGCGAGCGCGTCCCGCTCGGGTCGCTGGTGCTCGCGGTGACGGATCCGGCGCCGCTCGAGCCCGCGCCGACGCCCGCCCGGCCCGATCCGCCCTCGCCCCCGCCGCGCCCCGTGCAGAGCGCGTTTGGCGACCTCGCGTGGCCGAGCGCGCTGAGCCTGCGCGACGAGCGCCGCGGTGGGTTGGCGGCGTGGATCCAGGCGGGGGCGCTCGAGGCGCCGGGCGACCCGCAGGTGCGCGTGGGGGTGGGCGCGCGGGCGCAGCTGCCAGATCTCCCGCTGCGGGTCGGCTTCGCCAGTCAGCTCGACGTGCTCGCGCGGCCCGAGAGCCCCGAGCGACGCGGCGACGCGGACCTGCTCGCGAACGTGGGCGCGCTGCTGCTGGACGAGGGGCCGCTCGGCGCCGCGATCGATCTGAGCGTCTGGATCCCGACGCGCGCGGAGCCGGACAGCCTGGGCCGGGTGCGCTTCGCGCCTTCGCTCGAGGGCTCGTGGCGGCCGCTGCCCTGGCTGGCGCTGCGCACGCGACAGGGCGCGCTGGTCGACGCCACGGAGCGCGGCGCGCGGCTCTGGTCCGGCGCGATCGGCGTGGACTTCGCGCCCATCGACGCGCTGGCGTTCGGGGCGGCGCTCGAAGGCACGGCGGGGCGCTTCTCGGACCGGGAGGGCGCGGCGCTCGGGGTCAGCGGCGGGGCGGAGCTGCGGCTCGGGCTGCTCGACGTGGCCCTCGGCGCGCGGGTCGCGCTCACCGACGAGGCGCGCGCCCTGCTCGGCGCGTGGGCGGTGACCGGGAGCGTTCGCCTCTTCGCGCGTTGAGCGGTGAGGTAGGGTCCGCGCATGTTGGTCAAGAAGGGTCAGGGCTTCCCACGCGACGCGCTCTTCGGCGGCGAGGGCACGGTGACGGTGTGGGATCTGCTGGGTCGCGCGGCGGCGCCGCCGTTCACCGCGATCCTCGGCTGCGAGCTCGAGGCGCGCGGGAGCGTCGGTCGACACGTGCAAGAGGAGTTCGCGGAGATCGTGATCGGCCTCGAGGGCGAGGGCGTGGCGACGGTGGACGGCGCGGAGCGCGCGCTCGGGCCGGGCGACGTGGTGCACCTGCCGCTCGGCGCGGTGCTCTCCATCGACAACCGGGGTGACACCCCCCTGCGCTACCTGATCATCAAGGCCTCGGCCGGGTGAGGCTCAGCGCTGCCCGGGCGGCCGCCCCTCGGCGAGCGTCTCGTGCTTCTGCTCCTGGGTCAGCCCGTGCGCGGTCGAGACGGCGTCCTCCGAGCCCGGGCGGCCTTCGGCGAGTGTCTCCGCCGCGCGCTCCTGGGTCAGCCCGCGTGAGCTCGAGAGCTTGGTGTCGGCGTGATCGTCGTCGCGGCTGCGCGGCATGCGGGGCGGGGGCCGGCTCTCGGAGCGACGCTGCACCCACGGGCGGAGATCCTCCGGGAGCTCCCGCTCGAGCAGCGCGCGCTCGTCTTCGTCCAGCTCGGCCGCGATGGCCGCGAGCACCGCGCTCGCGTGCTCGGCCGCGTGCCCGTCCGCGAGGTGCTCCGAGTCCGCGACCTGGGCCACGAGCGCCTCACGCCCGAAGTCGGGGTCGTAGTGCGCGTCGCGGAAGCCGTCGCGCGCGGCCGCGGGGAGCTCGGTCGCCAGCAGCTCGCGATGCGCGTGGCCCACGCAGGCGCCGAGGGCCTCACAGGTGACCTGGATCATCGCGTCGACGGCGTCGTCACCCTCTACGGGCACATGCTCGCGGACCCGAGCGCGGAGGCGATCTTCGTTCATGTACGCGAAGGTAAGCCCCGCGCGAGGTACGTCACGGGGGGCTTTCGAGAGGCCGCCGTCGGACCTGTATGGACGACATGGCCAAGGACCACGGACCGACGATCCAGGACGACGAGAAGTACGAGGCGCTGCGCGACGACGGCATGTCCAAGGAGAAGGCCGCGCGCATCGCCAACACGGACGGGAAAAAGGCCGAGAAGCGCGGCGGGAAGTCGCCCCCGTACGAAGCGTGGACCAAGGAGGAGCTCTACGAGCGCGCCCAGGAGATCGGCATCGACGGCCGCTCCGACATGGACAAAGAGCAGCTCATCGACGCGCTGCGGAACCACTGAGAAGTTGAGCGAGGAGCAAAGCCCCCGGGAGGGCGAGGAGCCCCGTGAGCCCCGCGACCCCGAGCCCGGAGAGCAGCGGCGGTGGACCATCGACCTCTGGCGGGCCGGCGCGGGCGGGCTCGTGGGCGGTGGGCTCATCACGGCGACCTTCTGGTTCCTCGGCAGCGTGCAGGCGTGGGAGGCCGCGCAGCTCCTGTCGACCATCCTGGAGACGCTCCCCTACTTCTGCAGCGCGGTGCTCGGGGCGACCGCCACCATCCTCGCCCTGATGCTCACCGTGCTCTCCCTCAGCGCGCAGACCGACGTGCAGCTGAGCGAGTTCCACTACCGACGCATCCGGAACATCGCGCGGCTCGACGCCATCGTGTTCGTGTTCACGATCGTGTTCTTCGTCTTCATCGGCATGCCCTACGACCAGGCGGACGGGTTCCCCGAGAGCGCGATGACGTGGGTGCTCTACGCGGTCATCATCTGCTCTTCGCTGATCACGGGCGTGATGATCACGATCGTGCTCAGCCTCTACCAGACGGTGAGCGAGACCATCGAGGTGGTCGGCCTCGGTCGCGAGTACGCGCACATGGTGCACGTCGAAGACGACTGAGGACGGATCAAGGCTCGGGCACGTCGCCGCGCTCGATGCCGTAGTCGATCGGGCAGCACACGAGCACGACGCCTTCGGGCGGCTCGCGCAGGGCGTCGGCGAGCTCGGCCGGCCCGTCGACCGCGACGCCGCGCGCCCCGAAGGCCTCGGCGAGCTTCACGAAGTCGGGGTTGCCGAAGCGCACCGCGTCTCTCGCGTAGCCGTCCTTGGCTTGCTTCCACTCGATCATGCCGTAGCCGTCGTCGGCGAGGACCAGCACATGCAGATCCAGCCCGAGGCGCACCGCGGTCTCGAGGTCCTGCACGTTCATGAGGAAGCCGCCGTCGCCGCAGACCGCGAGGGCGCGCCGCTCCGGGTACACGCGCTTGGCGGCCATCGCGCCGGCGAGCCCCGCGCCCATGCTCGCGAGCGCGTCGTCGAGGAGCAGCGTGTTCGGCGCGCGCGTCTCGTAGCCGGACGCGAACCAGAGCTTGTAGAGGCCGTTGTCGAGCGAGACCACGTCCTCGTCTCCCATCGCGTCGCGCACGGCCGCGACCACCTCGTCGAGGGAGTCGTCGCGGGGACGCTCGGGCACGTCGGGCGGCGTGTGCGCGCCGGTGCGGCGGGCGGGCAGGCGCGAGGCGAGCGCGTCGAGCGTCGCGTCGAGCGCGCCCACCACCGCCACGCCCGGCACGTAGCCCTCGCGCGCGTCCGGCGCCGACTCGTCGAGGTGCACCACGGCCTTGCCCGCGCAGGGGTTCCACGCCTCGGGCGGGAACTCGATGGCGTCGTAGCCCACCGTGAGGGTCACCTCGGCCCAGCGCAGCAGCTCCGCGTGGCGTCCGGGCGAGTGCGCGCCGAGGCAGCCCAGGGCGCGCGGGTGCGACTCCGGGATGGCGCCCTTGCCGAGCTGCGTGGTGACGCAGGGGATCTCCGTCGCCTCGACGAAGCGCAGCAGCGCCGCGCTGGCTGACTGGGCGCCGCTCGACGCGAGCACCACCGCGCGCCGCGCTCCGATCGCGGCCAGCGCCGCGTCGATCGCGCGGGGTGACGGATGCGGCCGCGCCGGCGACTCGGGCCTCACGGGCTGCGCGTCGGTGCGCGCGCGGGCCACGTCCTGGGGCAACACGAGGTGCACCGGGCCAGGCCTCCCCTCCATCGCCAGCGTCCACGCGGCGGCCAGCTCGGCCGGCACCGACGACGCGCGACGGATCAGGCGCGAGCGCTTGGTCACGGGCGCGAACAGCGCGGTCAGCGGCAGGTACTGGAAGTCTCCCTCCGGGTCCCCCTCGAGCGGCCGCTGCGCGCTGATCGCGATCATCGGCCAGCGCCCGAGGTGCGCGTGCGCGACCCCGGTGATCAGGTTGGTCGCGCCCGGGCCGAGGGTGGAGAAGCAGACGCCCGGCCTCCCGGTGAGCCGCCCCTCGGTGGCCGCGAGGAACGCCGCGACCTGCTCGTGCCGCGTGACCACGACCTCCACCCCCGCGGCCGAGAGCGCGTCCGTCAGGGCGAGCGTCTGCTCCCCCGGCACGCCGTAGATGCGCTCGACGCCCGCCTCCGCGAGCCCGCGCGCGAGCAGCTCCGCCCCGGTCGATGTCGCCATGCCATGGAGCTAGTCCCCCGGAACAGCGATTCATGTCAGAACCCCTCTCTCAGGTGCGACACATCCCGCCCGAGCAGGTCTGCCCGGGTCCGCAGCCGAAGTCGCAGCGGCCGCAGTTCCGGACGTCGTCGTCGAGGTTCACGCAGTTGCCGCCGCAGCAGGTGTCGCCCGCGCCGCAGGTCGTGCCGCAGGCGCCGCAGTTCATCTCGTCGTTCTGGAGGTTCGCGCAGCGGTCGGTGCACGACGTCAGCGGCGGGATGCACGTCACCTCGCACGCGCCGTCGATGCAGAGATCGGGACAGGTCGCGCCGCAGGTGCCGCAGTTCATCGGGTCGTCGGCCACGCGCGCGCAGCTGCCGCCGCAGCACTCCTCGCCCGCCGCGCAGCGGATACCGCAGCCGCCGCAGTTGAGGCGACTGTTCGTGGTGTCCGTGCAGCTGGTGCGGCAGCAGCCCTCGCCCGCGGCGCACGCGTTACCGCAGCTCCCGCAGTGGCGCGGGTCTTCGGACGTCTCCACGCAGCCCCCATCGCAGCACCGCGCGGTCCCCTCGCAAGCCGCGCCGCACGCGCCGCAGTTGAAGACGTCGCTCGTCACGTCGAGGCACGCGCCCATGCAGCACGCCTCGCCGGCGCCGCACGCGTTGCCGCAGCCGCCGCACGCGGTCCGGTCGTTGAGGATGTCGCGGCAGCCGCCCATGCAGAAGCTCAGGCCCGCGCCGCACTCGGACGCGCAGCTCCCCGCGCTGCAGACCTCCCCTCCGGTGCAGGCCGCGCCGCAGGCGCCGCAGTTCGCCGGGTCCGCGTCGAGCCGCACGCAGGTGCCGCCGCAGTCGGTCTCGCCGTCGGGGCAGCCGCCCTCACACACGCCCGCCTCGCAGGTCTCGTCCGCCGCGCACGCGACGCCGCAGCCGCCGCAGTTCCGCGCGTCGGTGGTCGCGTCGACGCAGCCACCGCTGCACTCCGTGGTGCCGGCCGGGCAGCCCGCCACGCAGACGCCGTCCGCGCAGACCGTGCCCGCGCCGCATCGCGCCCCGCAGACGCCGCAGTTCATCGGGTCGCTGCGTCCGTCGACGCAGACCCCCGCGCAGTCCATGAGCGGCGTGGCGCAGCCCTCCGGACCGCCGTCCTCTCCGGGAGGCACGCGCGCGTCCATGCCCTCCATCGCTCCGTCGGGAGGCGTCTCTCCCGAATCGCAGCCGACCACCAAGAACAAGCACGCCCCGAGCACCACCCCATACCGCATGGGATCAGGGTAGCGGATCCGTGCATGTCGAGGTGCATTCGGCGCAGCGGCGCGGGTTCGACTATCCTCCCACCCGATGAAGCGCCGTCACTTCCTTCGCCGAAGCCTCGGAGCGGGCGCCGGCTTGTTTCTCCCGACGAGCTTGCTCGGCTGCGACGGCGAAGAGGCGCCGCTCGAGGACGCGGGACGGGGGCGCGACGCGTCCTTCGTCGACAGCGGGCCGCCGCCGGACTTCCGCGGCGTGAGCAAGGGGCCGTTCGTGCAGCTGCTGGGGCCGGGGCGCGCGCGGCTGCGCTTCGAGTCGCGCGTGGAGGAGCCCTTCGCGGTCCGCGTGGGGCGCGCGGGCGGCGACGACACGCCCACCCCGACGCTCGCGCCGATGGAGCTGACCTACGCCCGCGACGCGCTCGGCATGGAGCGCTACTACCCCGACGAGCCGGGGCTGCACGTGGTGCAGGAGGTCGTGCTCGAGGGCCTCGAGGCGGGCGAGGCGGTGACCTGGGAGGTGACCCCGCTCGAGGGCGCCGCGCGCACGGGCGGGTTCAAGGCGCCCGTCGCGCCGGACGTGGGCTTCCGCTTCGGGTGGCTCTCCGACACGAGCTTCCCGCACGCGGAGGCGGGCATCGAGGTGCTCGCGGGCCAGGGCTGCGACCTGGTGCTGCACGGCGGAGACATCACCTACCAGGCGAACCCGTTCGACACCTGGAACCACATGGCCGCGGGCATGGCGCCGCTCTTCACCCAGGGCGCGGTGCAGCTCTGCGTCGGCAACCACGAGTTCGAGAACGACGACGAGATCACCGTGCAATACGAGCGGCTCTTCGGCGGGCAGGGGGACGAGGGCGGAGACGCGCGCTGGTTCGCCTACACCTACGGGGGCGTCCGCTTCATCCACGTCGACACGGAGAGCGGCGCGCTGCTCGAGATGAGCGACACGCAGATCGCCTTCATCGAGCGCGAGCTCTCGGCCGCGGCGGCGAGCCCCGACATCCACCACCCCATCGTCTGCTTCCACCGCCCGACCTACACCTTCTCGAAGCACGCGCCGGGCAACCTCTCGGTGCGCGACTACCTGCACGGCCGCTTCCTCGAGCACGGCGTGAAGCTGGTCCTCGCCGGCCACGCGCACTGCTACGAGCGCTTCGACGTGGACGGCGTCACCTACGTGGTCGACGGCGGCGGCGGCGCGGTGACCTACGACCCGGACGAGGACCGCGAGATCATCATGCGCGAGCGCCCCGACGAGATCGCGCTCCGCCAGATCGCGTCGCGCACGCACGGGGTCACCACGGTCGACGTGGCCGCCGACGGCGCGCTCACCCTGACCCGCCACGAGAACACGGGCGTGGTGCAGGACGTGTTCGAGATCCCGGCCTGATCACCAGCCGGGACTCTCGCCGTCGGTCCGCAATCCGGCCCGCGCCAGCTCCACGCCGTCGCGGCTCTCGAGGCTGATCACCACCTGCGCCCGGTCGAGCGCACGGTCGAGCCCGAGCGCGTCCGCGCGCTGCACCTCCGCCCCCGCGAAGTGCGCGCCTTCGGCCGGCTCGCCGTCGGTCACCACGAGCCGCTCGCCGCGGACCCGCGCGCCATCGGCGAACACGTGCCGCACCCGCCCGTCGACGAGCAGGCGCGCGCCGCCGAGATCCCCGCGCCCGCGCTGCCACCCCGCGAGCGAGAGCTCCACGTAGTCCGGCCCCGCCTCGGCGAAGGAGACGATGGGCGCCTCGCGCTCCTCGCTCTCGCCCGGGAACGGTCGACGCGTCGCGTAGAGGTCCCAGCTGCCGTTGCGCGCGTCCTGCCAGACCAGCCAGTCGTGGCCGGAGACGAGGTTGCGCTGGTCGGCGGGGTGCGTCGTGATGCGCTCGCCCGCGCCTCCGGGCAGGCCGACGCCGACGTCCCAGTTGCCGTCGCGCCCGTCGCGGTAGCCGATCCAGGTGCCGACGCTCTCGACGATCTGCGCGCCCGGCCCGCTCGCCCACGGCTCGACGTGCTCCGCGGAGACGCTCGGCCCGCCGAGGCGCGCGCAGTAGACGTCCCAGTCGTCGCGCTCGTCCGCGGCGTCGGTCACGTGCCGGCCGTCGGTCCAGCAGCGGCCGACGAGGTTGAAGAACGGACCCACGGCGCCGGGGATGGGCTCGTGGTGCGCGATCTCGTAGAGGAAGTTGTCCGGCCACTCCGAGTAGTGGGGGCGCTCGTCGGCGAGATAGACGGCGTGATGCACGCTGCCCGCCTCGAGCCCGGGCGCGCGCTGATCGCCCGCGAGCCCGCCCGGCTGGTGCAGCGGTCGCGCCGCGGCGCCGCGCGGCCACTCGATCCAGAGGTCCCACTGCGCGCCGTCGTACTCCGTCCAGACGACCTCGTCGGCGGCGCCGAGGGCCGGCGAGTCGGAGGTCTGGTCCGAGAGCGCGCGCTCCTCACCGAGGACGAGGTCGTAGAGATACGCCCGCCGCCGCTCGCCCTCGCCGCGCACGTAGGCCACCGCGGTGCCGCGCACCGAGAGGGCCCGCTCGTCCTCCGGGCTGTCCGTGATCCGGAACGGGCGGCCCATCCCCATGTGCATGCCCCAGACGTCGTACTGCCCGTCCTCGTTCGAGAGGTAGACGAGCAGATCGCCGTGCATCGCGGGGGACACGAGGTCGTGTTCGGCGCGCAACAAGGGGACGATCGCGCGCACGTCGTGCGCCGCCGCCAGCTCCGCCGCCGCGATCAGCGGCTCTTCGTCGCAGCGTGGCGAAGTGCCCGAGCACGCCTCGGGGACGCCCGCGTCGCCCTGTAGGACGGCCCGAGGGCCCGAATCCGCCGGGGTTGCGGCCACATCGGCGCAGCCGAGGGCGAGGATCGAGAGCAGCAGGAGCAGGGGGGAGCGCGCCATGACGGCCGGATGTGCACGCGCCGAGCCAGCGCCGATCGCCGCTTTGGTTCCCGTCGGCCCGAGTTGGGATATCCTGCCGCCGTGAGTGGTGGTCCCAAGGCCGCCGAGGACCGCGCGCGGTGGGCGCAGAGGGCGAGCGAGCTGCTCGGTCAGGTCGTCGGGGGGAAGTATCGCGTCGAGCGGATCCTCGGCCGTGGCGGCATGGGGACGATCTATGTCGCGGAGCAGCAGCCCCTGGGGCGAAAGGTCGCGCTCAAGGTCCTGCACTCGACCCTGGGGGACGGCGGCGCGGACCCCGAGTTCCAGAAGCGCTTCCTGCTCGAGGCGGCCACGGTGGCGCAGCTCAGCCACCCCAACATCGTGGTGGTGCACGACTACGGCGGCCTCGAGCACGACGCGGCCGCCTGCTACATGGTCATGGAGCTCCTCGAGGGCCGGACCATCAGCGAGGCGCTGCAGCTGGACGGGCCGATGCAGCCGGCCCGCGCGCTGCGGATCACGCGAGAGATCGCCCGCGCGCTCCGCGCCGCGCACGAGCTGGGCGTCATCCACCGCGACCTGAAGCCCGGCAACGTCATGCTCATCGACGGGCCGGAGGGCGAGCTGGTGAAGGTGCTCGACTTCGGCCTCGTGAAGGTCATGCGCGACGACAGCGAGGAGCTGACCGCCGAGGGCCGCTTCCTGGGCTCGCCGCGCTACATGTCGCCCGAGCAGATCACCCACTCGCCGATGGACGGGCGGAGCGACCTCTACTCGCTCGGCGTGATCCTCTACCGCATGCTCTCGGGCGAGTGCCCCTACGCGGGCGACCACGCGGTGCAGACCCTGATGATGCACCTGCAGCAGCCCTACCCGCCCATCGCGCACAAGACCGGCGTGACGGTGGCGCCGCAGGTCGAGGCGATCGTGCATCGGCTGATGCAGAAGGAGGCAGACGACCGCTACGCCTCCGCCGAGGCGCTCATCGCGGAGATCGACGCGCTCTGGCCGCAGCTCTCGACCGACACGCTGCCCCGGAGCGGCGAGCACGTGGTCCCGCGCGTGCACGTCTCGGAGCCGACGCCGTCGCTGACGATGGGCGCGCCGCTGACCGCCCCCGAGCCGCAGAGCTCGCGGGTGCCGCTGCTCGTGCTGATCGCCTTCGGGCTGCTCGCGGGCGTGGCCGGCGTGGCGGTGGTGTTCGCGCTGGTGCGGAGCGACCCGGAGCCCGTGGCGACGACGACCCAGCCGGCGCCGACGACGACGCCCGACGAGCCGGCGGAGCCGATCCCCCCGGAGCCCGCCGAGGCGCCGCAGCCGACCGAGTTCACGCTCACCGTCACGAGCACCCCGACCGGCGCCACCGTCTGGCGGGGCGACGAGGCGCTCGGCGAGACGCCGCTCTCGCTGCGCCTGCCGCGCGACACCGAGCCGGTGACCTTCAGCGTGCGCCTGCGAGGGCGGCGCTCGGTACAGCTGACCCAGGGCGCGTCCGAGCAGGACGTGACGCTCGTCGCCAACTTGCCTCGCATCCCCTCGCGTCCACCGCGCCGCTCTGGCGGCCGGTCCGGGGGCGGGGGCAGCAGCATCAAGACCACCCGGTGAGAACAGTGCCTTCTTTCATCGCGGCCGCGGGCTCGCTCGCGGTCAGTCTCTGTGTGGCCGGCCTCTTCATGGTCAGCGCGGCGCACGCCCAGCGCGACTCCCGCCTCGACCTCGCCACCGAGGCCGACCTGCACTTCGAGCGCGGCGTGGAGCTCCAGCGACGCGGCGACTGCGACGGCGCGCTCGAGCACTACCTGCTCAGCAACCGCCTCGCCTACAACAAGAACGTCGTCTTCAACATCGCCGCGTGCTTCGAGGAGCTCGGGCGGCACAGCCAGGCCTACCGCTACTACGCCGACTACGCGGCGGAGGAGCTCGAGGACGCCGACCGCGAGGCGGCCGAGCAGGCGCTGGCCCGGATTCGGCGTCGCGTGGCGCTGATCCGCATCGAGTCCGACCCGCCCGGCGCGACCATCTACCTGAACCGCACGGAGCTCGGCGCGCGCGGCCGCACCCCGCGGACCCTCGCCGTGGAGCCGGGCGGCTACCGCGTGATCCTCCGCCGCGAGGGCTACGAGGAGGCCGCCATCGAGGTGACCGCGTCGCGCGGCGCGGAGCGCACGGTGGAGCTCTCCCTGACGCCCATCCTCGGCACCGTGCAGCTCGTGGGCGGCCCGGCCGGCGCGGAGGTGCGCGTCGACGACCCCGAGTCGGATCCGGTCGGCACGGTGCCTGGCGACGTGCAGATCGTCCCGGGCACGCACACCCTCATCATCGACGCCCCCGGTCACCAGACCGAGCGCGTGGAGGTCGAGGTCGCCCCGCGGCAGACCCTCCGGCGCAGCGTGGAGCTCGCGCTCCAGACCGGGACCGTGCTGGTCGACGTGCAGGAGCGCGGCGCGCTGATCGAGCTCGACGGCAACGCGGTCGGCTTCACCCCCGCCGTTCTCGACGACGTGCCCGCCGGCCCGCACACGGTGCGCATCAGCCGCTCGGGCTTCCGCGCGTTCGAGGAGTCGATCGAGGTCACGCCCAACGCGCAGACCGAGGTCGAGGTGCGCCTGCGCCTCCAGCAAGAGGTCACCGCCGCCTCGCGCCAGACGGAGAGCGTCTACGAGGCGCCCGCGAGCGTCACCATCATCCCGCAAGAGGAGCTGCGCGCCTTCGGCTTCCAGACGGTCTGGGACGCGCTCGGCGGCCTGCGCGGCGTCTACCAGACCAACGACCGCAGCTACGCCTCGCTCGGCTTCCGCGGCTTCTCGCAGCCGCAGGACTACGGCAACCGCCTGCTGGTCCTGACGAACGGGCACGTCATGAACGACGACCTGCTCGGCTCGAGCTACGTCGGCTTCGACGCGCGCAGCGACCTGATGGACATCGAGCGCATCGAGGTGGTGCGCGGCCCGGGCTCGGCGCTCTACGGCACCAACGCGTTCCTCGGCGTGATCAACCTGGTCAGCCGGGACCGGGACACGCTGATGCCGCCGCACGCGTCGATCGCCACCGAGGGCATCCGCATGGCGCGCCTGCGGGTGGGCGGCGGCACGCGCTTCGACCGCGACACGGGCTTCTGGGCGAGCGCGAGCGGCCTCTACTCGCAGGGCGAGGACCTCTACGCGCCGGACCTGACGACGGCGCCCGACGGCTTCGTGCGCGACGCGGACAGCTTCTACGCCGGGACCGCGATGGCCCGCGCGTGGGCCGGCGACTTCACCCTCGAGGGCTACTGGCACCGCCGCCGCAAGCAGATCCCGACCGGCGCGTTCGGCACCCTCGTGGGCGACCCGCGCACCCAGAACACCGACAGCCGCGGCTTCGTGGAGCTGCGCTGGGAGCCGCGCTTCTCCGACGAGGTGAGCCTCTCGGCCCGCACCTTCCTCGACTACTACGAGTACGAGGGCGACTTCGCCTACGACCCCGAGGACACCCCGCCCGACATGCTCGAGACCGGCGTCGTGCGCGACCGCTGGCTCGGCTACTGGGCGGGCGGCGAGGCGCGCTTGATGCTGCGCCCCCTCTCCTGGCTCAGCTTCACCGTCGGCGCCGAGGGCCGCGGCTCCCTGGTGGCCGACCTGTCGAGCGAGAACGACGTGGACGGCCGCTACCTAGACGAGACCCCGCGCTTCTTCGTGCTCGGCGGCTACGCGGTGGCGGACGTCAAGCCCATCGACGAGATCTCCATTCAGCTCGGCGGCCGCTACGACTTCGTC
The DNA here is from genome assembly GCA_040218145.1 of Sandaracinaceae bacterium. Taxonomy (GTDB): domain Bacteria; phylum Myxococcota_A; class Polyangia; order Polyangiales; family Sandaracinaceae; genus JAVJQK01. The sequence continues at coordinate 28,963 of JAVJQK010000014.1, forward strand.
TCGACCTTCTCGGACGGGGCGTTCAGCCCGCGCGCGGCGGTGGTGCTGCGCCCCTGGGAGACCGGCATCTTCAAGCTCATCGGCGGAAGCGCCTTCCGCGCGCCGAGCGTCTACGAGCTCCGCTACAACGACGGAGGCGTCTCCCAGGTCGCCCCCGACAGCCTCTCCCCCGAGCGCATCTGGACGGGCGAGCTCGAGTTCACGCAGCGCATCGAGGAGGAGCTCAGCGCGATCGCGAGCGTGTTCTACAACTACATCGACGACGCGATCACCACCGAGACGATCCCCGGCGACGTCTTCCGCTACACGAACAGCGCGGAGATCGTGCAGACCCTCGGCGCCGAGGCCGAGCTCCGCCGCGAGTGGCGCCAGGGCTGGATGGCCAGCGTGCAGTACAGCTACCAGCGCACCCGCGTCGGCGACCTCTTCTCGAACCGCGAGGCGTTCCGCGTCCCGAACTCGCCCGAGCACCTCGTCGGCTTCCGCGGCGCGGCCCCGCTCATCCCCGAGCACATGATCCTCGCCATGCGCCTGCGCTTCGAGGGCCCGCGCCTCGGCGCCATCGTGCGCCCGGACGGCGAGGTCGACCTCGGCCAGGGCGACGCCGCCTTCCTCGCCGACGTGATCCTCAGCGGCGAGTTCCGCAGCATCGGCCTCAGCTACGCCTTCGGCGTGCGCAACCTCTTCGACTGGCAGTACGGCCACCCCTCGGGCGAAGACATCAGCGTGCCTTTCATCCCCCAGGCCGGCCGCACCTTCTTCCTCCAGACCACCGTGCGCTTCCGCTGAGTAGGGTCCTCTTCCGGTACCATGTCGGGATGCGATTGCACCCGGCCGTCTCTCTCGCCTCGTTCTGCGTCACCCTCGCGTGCTCCGAGCCGCCCGCGGCGGAAGACGCCGACGTGCGCGCGGACGCTTCGATCGACGACGACGCGGGCGCGAGGGACGGCGGGCGCGAGGACTCGGGCCTCGAGGATGGCGGCGGCGACGCTGGCGGCGGCGTGGACGGAGGGACCAGCCGGGCGCCGCTGCGGCTCTTCACGATCGACCTCGGCGACCACCCGAACGCGGTCTGCAGCGACGGGAGCCCGGGCGCGTTCCACATGCGGCTCGGGTCGGGCGCCAACGCCAACCGGTGGGTCTTCTGGTTCAAGGGCGGCGGGTACTGCTACGAGGAGGAGGCCTGCCGCCGCCGGGCCACCGATCGCGAGACCGTCAGCTCCGTGGGCCTGCCCGAGATGCGGTCCGAGGGCGGGATCCTGAGCGATGACCCGGCCGAGAACCCGGACTTCCACGACTGGACGCATGTCCGCATGTCGTATTGCAGCTCGGATCGCTGGGCCGGGCAGCGCATGGACTCGGCGTTCGAGGGGCTCTTCTCGGGCGACCCGACGCGCCCGTTCTACTTCCGCGGGCGATTCATCGTCGACGCGATCCTCGCCACCCTCAGCGAGCGTCGCGCCGGCATGCCCTCGCTCTCCGACGCGACGGACGTGATCCTGACCGGCTCCTCCGGCGGCGCGCACGGCCTCCGCTCGAACCTCGACCGGGTGGCGGAGCTGCTCGGGAGAAACGGGACCAGCGTCCGCGGGCTGAACGACGCCGGCATCGACGGCTACCTCGAGGCCTCGGTCCAGGCGACCGAGGACGAGATCCTCCGCGGCGCCTACCCGGTGTGGCAGTCCTTCGCGGACGCGTCCTGCCGGACCGTGCACACGTCCGAGCCGTGGCGCTGCCTCGACCCGAACCTGCTGCTGACCGAGGGGCACTTCGAGACCCCGATCTTCTACGTCACCGACCAGCTGGACCCGACGCGCCTGTTCGGGACGCTGGGCTACGACCGGAGCGACACGGCCGCGATCGAGGCGTTCGGGCGCGGGCTGCGGGAGCGCCTGGCGATGCACGCGACGGGGGCGTTCGCGCCCCGCGCGGGAGACCACGTGATCGTCACGACGGGGCGCTTCGGCGGCCCCGGGGCGACGCGCATCGAGGGGCGCAGCCTCGCGGAGGCCTTCGGCGACTGGTATTTCGAGCGCCCCGGAGAGACGGTCCTGATCGAGGCGCCCTGAGCGCTCAGAACGCGCCGACGAGGCCCGCCGTGGCCCCGCCCTCGCGCGGCGACAGGAACGGGAGGAGGCGCGTCGTCTGCGCGTCGGTCGAGACGGGCCGGTCCTCGAAGAGCAGCACGGCGTAGAGTGGTGTGAGGAAGACTTGCGCGAACGCGCCGATCCCGGCGCCGAGGATCATGCCCCAGACGCGGCCGAGGCCCCAGGTGTTGTCCGACTCGTCGACGGCGAGGCCGATCGAGAGGCCGAGCCCGAAGAGCGCGTGGTTCGTCAGCAGCCCGAGCGCCCACACCGCCAGCCCTTCGTCGTCGCGGAGGCCCGCGCCCCGCGAGGCGCCGACGCCAGGTCCGATCATCCAGCCGAGGGCGACCCCGGCGAAGCCGCCTCCGAGCGTGCCCGCCACGCAGCCGACCTCGTCCAGGACGGAGCAGCCCGCGGCCAGCCCCGCGAGCGCGCCCGTGATGCCCACCCCGGCGATGACGAGCCCCGTCCCAGCGCCCGTCCCCGCGAGCGCGTCGACGTAGCGAGCGCCCAGGTCGCGGGGCATGTCCCGGGGCGCGGCGTCTTCGGTCCGAGGCGAATCCTGGGCGCTGGCCGGAGCTGCGAGGAAGCAGGTCGCGAGCCACAGCGCGGTCGCGAGAGCGCGCTTCACTCGGCCTCCAGGAACGACATGAAGACCGTCACCCCCGCGTCGAACGCGTCGCCGTCGAACCAGAGGTCTTCGCGTTCGTAGAAGCCCCGGACCGCCTCCACGAGCAACGCGTACTCGGCCCGTGTGCCGGCGGCCAGCGCGTCGCGCTCCGGCGTCAACGTGGCAGGCTCGTGGTATGCCCACGCCTCGGCCGGGAGCCGCTCCGGGTCGCGCAGGGTCTCCAGCAGCAGCGCCCGCATGTTGGTCGGCTCGTGCGCCGCGAAGTCGCCGTGCGAGAGGATCTCCAGCGCGTCGCCCTCCTCCAGGTAGACCGTCTGGCCGACGTGGGCGCCCCCCGCGATGAGGTCGGTCGTCACGGGATCCGAGGGGGTCAGCACGCGATACGCCGCGGGCTGCTCCGGGTCATTGAGCCGAGGGAGGATCTCCAGGGCGGTGACCCCGACGGCCTCGGAGTCGAACGGCGCGAGCTGGTCGACGTAGAAGCGGGAACGCAGCGCCTCGGTGCTCAGCGCCTCGGCCCAGGTCCCGTTGCCCACGCGGGGCGCGCCGTAGGTGATGAGCTTCATGCGCGACCACGGCCAGGCCCGGAGCGAGTCCGGCATCCGTGGGCCGTCCACGCCGTAGCGGTCGCCGAGCAGCACGGCGCTGACGAGCTGCTGCGCGAGCGCGCCGCCGAGGCTGTGCCCCGTGACGTAGATGTGGGTCGGCGCGATGGCGCGCTCCCGCCCGCCGACGTGGTCGAGGCAGTGGAAGAGCTGCGGCAGGATGGACGCGATGCTCGTCGCCATGCCGCGGCTGACCGCGTGACCCTCGCGCGCGCTGACGAGCGGGCGCTCCACCTCGCGGTAGCCGAGGTCGGTGATCCAGTCGGGGTTGCCGCCCGCCTGTCCCGTCGACAGCGCCTCCCGGACCGCGCGGCCGGCCGACCCGCTCCGGCTACCGCGAAAGGCGATGTGCACGTCGTAGGTCTCGGGGCCGGTCGCGCGCAGCAGGGCGAAGCCCATCAAGCTCTGCGACGCGGGCTGCCCCGGCTCGCCCTTGTCCCCCGTGCCTCCTTCGAACGCCACGAGCACGTCCTCGGCGTCGGGATCGGCGTCGTCGCGCCGGGCGGGCAGCGCGTGGAGCTCCACCGTGCCGTCCAGCCCCGCCTCGACGTCCTCCTGGGTCGCGCCCAGCGCGCGCGTACACATCCAGGCGCTCCCGATGCGGGAGGTGATCCGGCGCGGCGTCCGATACTCGGTCCAGCGCTCCCCCGGGAACGTCAGCGTGTGACTCCACGGGTGCAGGCGGCTGTACTGGTAGACGATGGGATCGTGGGCCGGGTTGTCGTCGAAGCCGCCGAGCAGACCGGGGCCGCGGTAGGCCTCGATACCCACACCCTCCTCGACCTGCGCCGGTCCGGTCGCCTCGGCCCACGCGCGGACCTGCTCGATCAGCGCCTCCCGGCCCGGCCCGGCGTCCTCGTAGTAAGGATCGAACGGCCAGGCGAGGGTCTGCCCGTAGAGCTGGTAGGCGAGGATCGACAGATCCAGGTGGTAGACGAGCGGGTGGTACGGGAGCGTGCCGAGATCCTGCGCGCGCACCCGCTCGGCCGCCTCCTCCGAGCGGTCGAGCTGCGGGACCGCGCAGCCGAGCGCCAGCCCACTCGAGAGAACGGCCGAGAGCACGGCCCTCGCCAGCGCGCGCAGCTCGGGGTGGCGGAGCTCAGAAGAAACAGCTGGGCTCCCAGCGATCGCCGGCCGTCATGCCGAAGCGGAGGTCGGACTCCTCGAAGACCAGGCGGCCGCCCGCCTCGGTGTCGGCGACGAGCCGGACTCCGTCGAGCTCCCAGTCGTTGCCGTCGAAGCTGAGGTCGGGGGCGTCGCCGCGGTTCTCGAGCGCGACGCCCGCGAGGTCGCCCGCCATCACGCTGGTGCTGACGCGGTAGGTGCCGATGCTGCCGACGTCCCAGTCGTCGACCCCGGTCTCACCCAGCATGGTGCAGTCGCGGCTGGCGTCGCTGAACCGCTCGACGCAAAAGAAGATGTCCGCGTCGGTCGCGTTGGAGCCGGTCGCGATCGTGATCTCGAAGCCGGAGAGATCCCCGGCCGGCACGTCGCAGGCGACGGCTGGCGCGTTGCTGCAGCCCGCGAGCGCGGCGACGGCGGCGAGGAGAACGGAGCGTGAATTGCCTGACATGGGACCTCCCGGGAGTCGCATGCCGCGTGTTCGCCCGAACCCGCGAAGTCACGGCGTCGTCCACACACTCCCCCAACCAGGACGACGCCCGACGAAGCTACGAGTCGCGCTCGAGTCCGTCAATGGAGGTCGCTGTTTATTGGATTTTTTTGACACTCTTGTACACACGGCTCGCGAAACGGTTAGGGTGTCCCGGAATTGGGGGGCGCGATGAGAACGAATATCGGTACCGAAGTCCTGCTCACGGGGCTGCTGCTGGGCATGACGGCGTGCTCCGGGACGGTGGCCCCCGACGCGGGACCGCCGGTCGGGGACACGGGGACGACGAGGGTGGACTCGGGGCCGGCCGAGCCGCCGCCTCCGCTGCGCGAGTCGGTCGACCTCCTGCTCGTCGTCGACAACTCCAACTCGATGACCGAGGAGCAGGCCAGCTTCGGCGCGGAGCTGCCGGAGCTCATTCGCAGCCTCTCTCTGATCACCGACCAGCTCAGCGTGGGCATCGTGACCACGGACATGGGCACCGGGGGCTTCACGGTCCCCACCTGCGCCCGCTCGGACCTCGGCGATGACGGAGTGCTCCGCACCACGGGCCAGACCGCCATCGCGGGCTGCGCCGCCACCTACCCGAGCTTCCTGGAGTTCGACCCGGCCGTGGGCGCGGACGCCTTCGCTGCGGACCTGGGCTGCGTGGCCGCCGCAGGGACCGGGGGCTGCGGCTTCGAGCAGCAGCTCGACGCGATGCTGAAGGCCATCAGCCCGGCCGCGCCGACCGACTGGACCGCGCCCGGCTACGCGCCGCCCACCTTCTTCGGCGGCTCGGCGGGTCACGCGGATGGCGCGAACGCAGGTCTCATCGAGGCGGGATCCGTGCTCGCGGTCGTGCTCCTCACGGACGAAGAGGACTGCTCGGCCTCCGACCCCGATCTCTACAACCCGAGCAGCGCGACGTACGGCGCGACCGATCTGAACCTGCGCTGCTTCGCGCACGCCGACGCGGCGCTCCACGCCACGAGCCGGTACGTCGACGGGCTCCTCCAGCTGCGGCACCGCCCCGAGCGGGTCGTCTTCGTCCCGATCGCGGGTGTGCCGTCGGACCTGACTCCGCTGCCCGGGGCCAGCATCGACTGGCCGAGGCTCATCGGGCCCGCGGGGACGCGGGACCCGAGGATGGACGAGCGGGTGGATCCCGCCAACCCGAGCCGCCTCACCCCTTCGTGCAACACGCCGCGAGGGCTGGCGTTCCCGCCCATCCGCATGTTGCAGGTCGCGCAGGCGCTGGAAGAGCGCGGGGCCACCGTCGGGATCGGCAGCATCTGCGATGAGGTGGGCTACGCCCAGCCGGTCTACGACGCGATCAGCCGCGCGCTCTGCGGCCCCGCGGGATGCACGCCGTCATGCGCCCCGAGCTGCGCGGACCGCGCGTGCGGCGACGACGGTTGTGGCGGCTCGTGCGGCAGCTGCGGCGCGGGCGACGAGTGCGTGCCGGCTGCGACGAGCGCCTCGTGCCTGAACCAGTACCGAGGCCAGATCATGGGCGGTCGGGCGTTCGCGAGCACGAGTGAAGGCAGCTGTGGCGTCGACTTCGTCGCGCGGATCGCCGACGACGGGCGCGTCACGTTCCTCGACTCCGCCGGGGGGAGCCTCTCGAACTTGCCGTGCGGCATGAGCGTCGGGGGCCGCACGCTGACCCTGCGCCTCAACGATCGGTCCGACTACCGGGTCTCGCCGACGGGCGAGATCACGGGGACCGTGACCGTCCGCGCCGAGTATGTCCGCGGGAGGACGTTCGAGGCCGGCATGGATGGGATGCTGACCGGCGACGGGACCCTCTTCGACGGGAGAATGACCGGCCTGCCGCAGACCGTGGACCTCACCGAGATCGAAGTGACGGTGCGAGAGGTGACCTTCCAGGCGCCGTGGCCCCGCTGAGGGATGAAAGCGAGCACGATGATGAGACGACGAAACCTCTGGCCCCTCCTCGGGGCGACGCTGTTGCTGTCCATGCCGGCCTGCCAGCCCGACGACGACCCCGTCGATTCGGGCTCGGCGACCCGGCGAGACTCGGGCCCCGGCCGGGACTCGGGCCCGACTTCGGTAGACGCGGGGCCAGCTGGGCTCGTGATCGACACGTCCGGGATGCCCGGGAACCCGATCCCCTGGTCGGAGTCGCCCGAGGAGATGATGTCCTTGTGTGGCACCCTCGAAGGCAACGTCCTTCGCCTGAGTGAGCTGGCGGGCCGCGACTGCGGCGGTGAGACCGAGCCGATCCTGCTCGCGCAGCGAACCGGCGACACCGTGAGGCTCCTCGCGCGCACCAGCCCCGCGGTGGAGATCGTCTCCTCGACCACGGGCACGGTGACGTCGCCGCAGCAGGCGACCGATCTGCTCGACACGACGATGGACGAGGACGGCTGGGCCAGGGGCTCCGTCGTCATCCGGGTCAGCGCCTCGGACGGCGGCGAGCCTGCGACGATCCGGGTTCACATCGAGCACTTCTCCCGCTTCGTGGGGCCGACGACGACGCGCGCGGCCGCGTTCAACTACGATCGGGTGTTCCCGGCGATGTAGCGCCGCCGCATTCTTGACAGCCGTTCATGGGCGGCGCGAGGCTGGTCGGCCACGCGAGGCGGTTCGGTCTCGTGGCCTCCGGGAGGCGCAGCATTGCCCTCCCGCGAGCATGACCACATAAGGATGACCATGGCAGATTCCATCGTGAACAAGGTCGGACGGCGGCACTCGCTTCGCGTCCTCGGCGTCGGCGGGCTCTCCGCCGTCGGGCTCCTCTCGCTCGTCGGCTGCGGCGGTGAAGAGGAAGGCGGCGGCGGCGAGTGCACGGGCGAGGTCGACGCTCAGTCCCAGCAGCTGCGCCAGACCCTGCAGTACGTCGAGCAGTCGACGCAGGAGGGCAAGTGGTGCCACAACTGCGTTCAGTACACGGCCGGGACGCACGGCGCGTGCGGCAGCTGCACCGTCTTCACCGGCCCGGTGCAGCCCGACGGGTACTGCCTGAGCTGGGCCGCGATGCCCGAAGCCCCCGCCGAGGGCTGAGCGAGCTCAGCGGCTCATGATCGCGTCGCGCACGCTCTCGAGCGGCGCGGCGCGGAGCCGGCCTCCGCGGCCCACGCCGAGCCTCTCCAGCAGCGCCGCGGTCGGCGGGAACGCCACGCGCCGCGCGTAGGTGTCGCGCAGCGGGCCGAGCACCGGGGCGTCGAAGGAGCGGTCGAGGAGCGCGGTCAGCCGCTCGCTCCGCCACACGCCGCGCCCGCCTCGCCACGTGCGCGCGCCCCGCCGCAGCGCCTCGTCCAGCGACGACCCTCGCTGGCGCAGGGCCACGTCCGCCTCGAGCGCGAACGCGGTCCCCGCCCAGTAGACGCGCTGGTAAGCGTAGGTGCGGTGCATGTTCTCCGCCTCGACCGCGAGCGCGTCTCGCTCGCGACCGCGGGCGCCGCGTCGGAATCCGTCACGCAGCGCAGCCCAGGCCTGCTGCGGGCTCTGGACCCCCATCCGAGCCTGCAACACCTCTTGATAGTACGTGGCGAGACCCTCGTAGAGCCAGGCGTCCTCTTGCACCATCGGCGGCAGCTGCAGATGCGACAGCTCGTGCCAGGTCACCCAGCTCTCGCGCAGCGCGTCGGCGCTCGAGTGTCGTCCGACGATGAAGCCGACCGAGCAGCCGCCGCCTCTGCGCACCATGCCGAAGCCGACGCCGCTCCCGTCGCCGGGCGCGAAGACGATCAGGAGGTTCGAGACCGGGAACCGCCCTTGCACCGTGGAGACGCCCTCGATCGCGGTGCGCAGCCACGCGGTCGTGTCCTCCGCCGTGAAGTCCCAGCCGTCCCCGAGCCGGACGAGCTCCGCGTCGACCCCATGCGAGGAGACGCGGATGGGCTCGAAGCGGCCGAACGCGACGAAGGCCGGGCGACGGAACGCGGAGCGGTTCAGGCGGTAGCCGTCTCCTTCGCGTGGCCAGGGCGCCGCGACCCGGAGGCCATCGGGCAGATCGAAGCGGATCGTCGCGTGCTCGGGCGGCCTGCGGCGCGAGCGCCAGAGCCAAGCGCCCTGCGAGCCGACGAAGTCGACGCCTTGGCGGTTGGAGAAGCGCGACGCGCGGCGCGCCTGGTCGAGGTCGACGCGGTAGGTGAGGCAGTCGCCGTCGGAGAGCCCCGAGGTGTCGATGCGACCGCGACGGACCGTGAGCGCCTGCGCCCCCTTGCGGGCGTCGAGCAGCGCGGGGCCCGCGCGGTCGATCCCGGGGCCGAGCGACCGGGGAGGCGCGCCGGCGAAGCAGACCTCCACCGTCATGCGCTCGAGGGCGGCGTCGGTGCGGACCCGGTAGCGGACCTCGGCCGCGTCGTCCTCCTCGTCTGCGGCGCTCCGGATCGGCGCGACCGCGAGCCCGAGCGCGATCAGGGAGAGCCAGGGCAAGCTTCGACGAACGCGCACGTGCCTCATCCTAGGCCGTGGAGCGTGAGCGTCGAGCGGCATGCCTTGGCACGGGCCTTCAGCCCGACCGCGGCGTCTTCGAGACAGGTTGGCGCGATCACCGTGGGGACGACCCGGCCATCTCCCGAAATCATTTGGTTTTGTGGAGCGTGAAGAGCGACGGCACGAGAGCTGCTCTACCGTGTCCGGACCTCTGTGGGATGGAGACGACGATGAGAACCCTGACCCTCGCCACGCTGGGCGCCGCGACGGCCGCCGCCGCGCTGCTCTCGGCCACCCCGACCGCGCACGCGTGCGGCGGCTTCTTCTGTAACCGCCAGGCGATCGACCAGTCGGGCGAGAACATCGCCTTCATCTACAACGACGACGGCACGGTCACGACGGTCGTGCAGATCCTCTATCAGGGCCCGTCGGAGGAGTTCGCGTGGATCCTGCCGATCCCCGCCGAGCCCACGGTCGACGTCGGCACCGACGCGCTCTTCCAGGCGCTCGCGCGGCAGACCACCCCGCGCTTCGTGACGCGCACCGAGATCCACGGGACCTGTCGCAACGAGCCGGGCTGCTACGACCACTGGGCCCGTGACGACGCCGACGGCCCGATGGCGGGCGGCGGGTTCGCCGACGCGGGCGTCGCCCCGCCGGCCGGAGAGGTCGACGTCCGCTTCCGCGGCAGCGTGGGCCCCTTCGACGTCGCGGTCCTGCGCGCGGGCGACGCGGACGTCCTCCGCACCTGGCTGACCGACAACGGCTACGAGATCCCGGAGAGCGCGGGAGCGGAGCTGGATCACTACGTCGCGCTCGACCACTACTTCGTGGCCCTGAAGCTCCTCAAGGATCGCGAGACCGGCGAGATCCAGCCGATCGTGCTCACGAGCGAGAACAACGAGCCCTGCATCCCGATCCGGCTCACCCGGATCGCGACCGTGCCGGACATGCCCATCACGGCGTACTTCATCGCCGACCAGCGCGTCCGGCCGCTCAACTTCATGATGGTGCAGCCCGACCTCGACGACTTCGGCTTGTGGACGGGCGAGACGCGCTACTTCGACGCGGTGACGCGGGCGGTGGACGACGCGGGCGGCCACGCCTTCGTGACCGACTACGCGGGCGACGTGCCGACCATCTCGATCGGCATGGACCCGATCGAAGACCTCCGCAGCGTGACCGAGCCCGGGCCGTTCCTGCGGGAGCTGCAGAGCCGCGGCTTCAACGGCGACTCGCAGCTGCTCGGCATCCTCCTGCGCAACCTGCCGCCGCCGGACGGCTACGACGCGCAGATGTTCTACAACTGCCTCACCCAGGGCTGGTGCGAGACGGACGCGGACGTCGTGGCGCACCTCGAGGCCGTCGGCTTCGACCCGAACGGGCTCGTCGACGACCTCGACCGGGGCATCGTCGCGCCGCGCAACCAGGCGCAGGACTGGGTCGACGCGGGTGAGCACCTCACGCGGCTCTTCACCACGATGAGCGCGGACGAGATGGACGAGGACCCGATGTTCATGCGCAGCGCCGAGCTCGCGCGCGAGCACTCCAACGTGCACGAGGCGGTGCAGCACGTGGACTGCAGCGAGGAGTACTTCCGCTGGACCGCGCCCACCCGCCTGGTGCTCCCGAGCGGGCGCGAGCGCGTGTTGCAAGAGGGCGTGCCGTACTACGGCAGCGACGACGAGTACTGCGAGGACCGCTACGGCGGCGACTTCCGCCCGGGCATGCCCACCGAGCGCCTGCGTGAGGTCTCGGACGAGCGTGGGGTGACGCCGGGCGGCGGCGCGCTCTGCAGCGCCTCGCCCGTCAGCACCGGCTTCGGCGCGGCGGCCCTGCTCGGGCTCGGCGCCGCGGCCCTCTTCTGGCGTCGCCGCAAGTCGGCCTGACGCACTCCAGCCCTCACTCCGACGGCGCCTTCACCAATCGCAGGTTGAAGGCGCCGTTCTGCGTCGCGCCGTAGATGCGAACCCCGCGGATCCTCAGCGGCTGTGACCCTGACCGCAGTCGCCACAGGCGGTGATGTCGAGGGTCGCGGTGGGGACCTCGGGGGTCGACGCCTTCTGGTAGGCGCCGGCCGCGCGGCTCGCGGCGGGGTCGCCCGACTCCTCGGCCTCTGCCGTGCTGGCCTTCTCCTCGACCATCTCGGCCCGCAGCCGGGCGATCTTGGCCCGCGCCTGCGCGGCGACCTTGCGGTCCTGCCCCGAAGGCTGCGCGGGCGCCATGGCCGCGCGCGCGACCTGCTCGAGCTTCTGCAGCGAGCCTCGGGTGTCGCCCTCGATCTCGCTGGTGTCGATGGACACCTCGCCCGACACCGCGTAGCGCTTGCCGTCCGGGCCGGTCTCGTAGCCGTAGCTCGGCGCGCCCGCGTGGGCGCCGCCCGACGCGGCGTGCGCCTGCTCGTGCGCGCGCACCTCGGCGTCGCGCTTCTTCAGCCGCTCCACCTCGCGCTGCTCCTTCGAGGTCAGCGCCTCTCCTTCGGGTCCCTCGGCCGCGGCCTGCGGGTTGACCCGACCGCCGTCCACCGGCGCGCGCTGCCCGGCCTCCGAGCCGACCTCGGTGCTCGGCATCGGGGCGGCTTGTTCGGGCGCCGTCTGGGCGCGCTGCGGGGCGAAGAGGCGAGGGGACAGAGAGTGGATCACGGATGACCTCCAACCGTGATCCATCGGATGGCCTCAGCCGGACTTGAGCGTGGTCTCGATTTGGAACAGCTCGGACAACTTCTCGCGCAGGGCCTTCGGCGTGAACGGCTTCTCGAGGAAGAGCGCGCCTTGCGCGATCAGGGCCTCCACCTCGGGATCCACGCTGTAGCCGCTCGCGAGGAGGACGCGGGCCTCGGGGTCGCGCGCGCGGATTCGCTCGAAGGCGGCGCGGCCACCGCCCTTCGGCATGACGAGGTCGAGCACGACGCCGTCGGGCTGGTGCGTGAAGTAGGCCGACACGCCGCTGTCCACGCCGTCGGCCTCGAAGACGCGGTAGCCCGATCGCTCCAGCAGGCGCCGCACGACGGTCCGGACGACCTTCTCGTCGTCGACGATCAGGACCGATCGCGCGGGCGCCTCCTCCGCGCCCGGGCGACGACGACGATCGGGCTTCTCGCGTGAGCGCGGGAGCAGCACCCGCATGGTCGTGCCCTCGCCGAGCGCCGACTCCGCGACGATGGTCCCGCCGTGGCCGCGCACGATCCCGTGCGCCGCCGCGAGCCCCAACCCCCTGCCGCCCCCCATGGGCTTGGTCGTGAAGAAGGGCTCGAAGACGCGCTGCCGCGTCGCCTCGTCCATGCCGCGCCCCTGGTCGACGACGGCGAGCTCGACGTAGGCGCCCGCCGCCACCTCCTCGCCGGGGCCGACCTCCCGGTCTCGGGCCTCGACGCGGATGGCGCCTCCGCCGCTCGCGTCGGCCGCGTTCATCAGCAGGTTGTGAAACACCCGCTCGAGCTGGCCGCGATCGCCGCGCACCACGCGAGGCTCGGGGCCCAGCCGGACCTCGAAGGAGACCCCCGGGTGACTCCGTCCGAGCGCCCGCGTGACGTCGTCCAGGAGCGCGGCGACCTCGAACGGCCGCACCTCGTAGCGACCGCGGCGCGCGTACCCGAGCAGCTCGCGGGTCAGCACGGCCGCGCCCTGCACGAGCTCCTGCAGCTCCTGGAAGTAGCCGTGCGCCCGCTCGCTCTCGTGCGCGTCCTCGAGGCCCAGCGCGACGGTCCCCTGCATGGCCATCAGCAGGTTGTTGAACTCGTGCGCGACCCCGCCCGCCAGGGTCCCCAGGGCCTCGAGGCGGTGCTTGCGCGTCAGCTCGATCTCGAGGCGCCGACGCTCCTCCTCGGAGCGCTGCTGCGCGGTCACGTCGACGATCACGCCGGCGAAGTGGGTGACCGCCCCGGCCTCGTCCCGGACCGGGCTCGAGATGGCGTGGACCCACCGCCACTCGTCGCGGTCCGGGTGCCACACGCGCATGATCTCGCTGAAGCGTCGCGACGAGCGGGCGGCGTCCGCGTTCGCGTCTCTCACCCGCTCGGCGTCCTCGGGATGAATGTGCTCGAACCAGCGCTCGAAGGGCGCGTCGGCCGCCACCCCGAGGACGCTCGTCAGCGAGGGGCTGACCATGTCGACCTCGGCGTGGTGGTCCTCGGAGACGACGCGCAGTCGGTAGACCACGAAGTCCGCCGCGCTCTCGAGCACCGCCTGGAAGCTCGCCTCCAGCCTCGCGTGCTCGGCCTCGAGCTCGGCCAGCTCGGTGGCGTCCTGGAACGTCTGCACGATGAGTCCGCTCGCGAGCACGATGGGCGGCATGACCCGGAGGTGACGATGCTGCCCGTCACCGCCCTCGACGCGGATCGACACGGGCGCGGGCGCCACGCCGTGCGTCTGGGCGTGCTCGACCGCGCGGCAGAGCGCGGAGCGCCCCATCTCCTCGCCGAAGAGCTTGGCGCCGACGTCGGCGACGGTGCGGAGCGCGGAGGGAGGGTAGCCGAGCAGCCTGGACGCCTCCTCGGAGACGTGCACGACGTCCTGCGCACCGTGCACGACGACGCCCAGCTTGGACGCCTCCAGGAACGCGCGCAGATCGTCGCTCAGACCGGCTCTCTCGCTCACCCTACCCCGCACGTTGGTCGAATCATCGAGCCCCCCGGTGGCGAGACCCGCTCCATGGGGCTCTCATCTCGGGACGTCCAGCCCTTGCGTCGCGCGACGCGATGCACAGCTTCAGAACGTGCCTGGGATCATAGCTCGAAACCGCTTCGCCAACCTGGCGCGCTCTGGACTCATTCTGACCGCGATGGTCGGCGTGCTGGCCGGGCTCGGCTGGCTCTTCGGCGGCGCGACGGGCGTGCTCTGGAGCGTCGCGTTCGCGGTGGTCCTCGCCGCGCTGCTCCCCTCGCCCTCGCCCGCGCGCTGGCTGCGCGCGAGCGGCGCCCGACCCCTGCACCGGTTCGAGCTCTTCGATCTGCAGCGCGCGGTCGCGACGCTCGCGCGCGACGCGGGGCTCGAGCGCGCGCCGACAATCTACCTGGTGCCGATCCCCGGCCCGCAGGCGTTCGCGGCGGAGAGCGGCGACGAGCGCGCGATCGGCGTCTCCCCGTCGCTCCTGCGCCTGCTCACGCCCCGCGAGGTGGTCGCGGTGATCGCGCACGAGCTGAGCCACCTGCGGCACCGGGACCTGTGGGTGATGCGCCTCGCGGAGACGGTGCGCCGCCTCACCTCCTCGATGAGCACGGTGGGCTGGGTGCTGCTGCTGCTGAGCGTGCCGTTCCTCCTCGTGGGCGAGGTGACGCTCCCGTGGCTCCCGATCCTCGCGCTCGCGATCGCGCCGCGGCTCGTCGCCATGCTCTCGCTCGCCCTGTCCCGCTCGCGGGAGCTGGACGCCGACGTCGGCGCGGTCGCGCTGACGGGCGATCCCATGGGCCTCGCGCGCGCGCTCGTGAAGATCGAGGCGAGCCAGCGCGGCCCCTGGTGGGCGCGGCTCTTCACGTTCGAGATCCCCGAGTCGCTCCGCACGCACCCGAGCACACGGGAGCGCGTGGTGCGCCTGGAGGAGATGGCCGCGGCCCCGCGTCGCCGCCCGGTCCGCGGCCGGAACGTGGTCGAGCCGATCTGGCGTCGCGCGAGAGAGAGCTGAGGCTCAGCCAGGGCTCGGGAGCAGCTCGGCGAAGGCCAGGGCGACCCGCGAGTACTCGTCGGCGACGGCCAGCACCGCGCCCCGGAGCTCCGGCAGATCCATCGTCTCGGTGATCTGGGAGTGGAAGACGCGCAGGGTCGAGCCCTGATCCTCCTCGTCGAGCCCCCAGTGTCCGAAGATGACGTCGGCGTTGCGCTGCAGCGCGAGGATGAGCAGCGGCATCTTCTCGGCGTCGTTCTCGGGCAGCCGGAGCCCCCCGCTCGAGAACTCGAGCACCTCTTTGCCGTGCATCTCACCGCACGCGCGCACGAAGACGTCGACCCCGGGCGCGTCGTCCATCGGCACGCTGATCTTCACGTGGGTGCCGTCGGTCGGATCCACCTCGGTGAACCCGAGGTCGCGCGCCATCGTGGTCACCTGCTCGACGAAGGGCTCGCTCACGAGGCGGACTCTATCGGCTGGGGCCCCGCCACGGCAACGCCGATGGTGTGCGGTTCTTCTGACAACGGCGCCGAAGTGCGATAGGCATGGCGGTTCGAGGTCCGGGGCGGCCTTCGGGGAACCGACACGCATGAGCGAGGAACGCGCAGGCAAGCGAGTCGCGATCGAGACGACGGTCCGTTTTCGGACACCGATGCTCGCCGACTTCGTCGACAGCTACAGCGGCAACGTGTCGCAAGAGGGGCTGTTCATCCGTCACGAGGAACCGCTCAAGAAGAGCACGCTCCTGAAGCTCGAGATCGAGCTCGAGGACGAGACGCTCTCGGCGGTGGGGCGCGTGGTCTGGGTCCGACGGCCGACGCAAGCGTCCGACGACAGCCCGCCAGGCATGGGCATCAAGTTCGTGAAGCTCGACGCGGCGGCGAAGGACAAGATCGCGGCACTGGTCGAGACGCGAGGCATGGAGGGGCCAGGGACGTTCGCCAGGTCCGAAGGGGCCAGCGTCGACTCGGCCGCGCCCGCGGGTGCGTCGGTGCCGGCGCCCGGTGCGGCGAGGAGCGCAGGCGCGAAGCAGGCTGCGAGCGAGGCGGAGGTTGCTACCGCTGCCGCGTCCGGGGCCGCTACCGCGTCCGAGGCCGCTACCGCTTCCGAATCCGCTACCGCGTCCGAATCCGCGGCCGCGCCCGAGTCCGAGGCCGCTACCGCGTCCGAATCCGCTACCGCGTCCGAATCCGCTACCGCGTCCGGATCCGCCACCGCGTCCGAGTCCGCTACCGCGTCCGAGGCCGCTACCGCGTCCGAATCCGCTACCGCGTCCGAGTCCGCTGCCGCTTCCGAGGCCGCGTCCGAGTCCGAGGCCGCGTCCGAGGGTCCCTCCGAGGAGGCTGCCGCTTCGGAGGAGGCTGCCGCGTCCGAGGAGGCTCCCGGGTCTGGGTCCGGGGCCGCCGCCGCGGCGACCGCTGCGGCGGAGGTGGCTGCCACGGCCGCGGCCGCAGCCAAGAGCGCCGCCGCTGCCGCGACCGCCGCGGCGGCGAAGGCAGCCGAGGCCGAGCAGGATGACGCCGACTCGGACGAGGCTGACTCGGACTCCGACGATTCGGGCGACGCCGACGCGGGCGACGCCGACTCGGACACGGACGATTCAGGCGACGCCGACTCGGACACGGACGATTCAGGCGACGCCGACTCGGGCGACGCCGACTCGGACACGGACGATTCAGACGACGCCGACTCGGGCGACGACGCCGAGGCAGCCGCGGCGTCTCCAGGTGGCGCGCCGCGCAAGAAGAAGAAGAAGACGAAGCGCAAGAAGACCAAGCGCGAGCGGAAGCAGCAGGCGCGGGCCCGGAAGCGGGAGCGCAAGAAGAAGCAGAAGGAGCCCGACGACGCTCCCGCCCCCGCGGCGGCCAGCGGAGGCTCCGGGGCGTCCGCGCCCAGCCCGAAGAAGAAGAAGGCCTCCGCGCCCGAGACGGACTCGGGGCGACCGTCCGGTCGAACCTCCGTGCGGCCCGCGGCGCCGGAGCCGGAGCCCGCGAAGGAGAAGCCGACCATCAGCGCCGGGTTCTGGCCCCTGCTCGTGGTGCTCGGCGTCGTCGCGCTGATCGCGGTCTACGTCCTCTTCTTCCGGGACTGATCTCCCGGAGGACCGCGGCGACTACGCGGGCAGCTCGATGCGAAAGCGCGCGGCGAAGACGGGGACGCCGTGCGCCTCTCCATCCGCGTCGAGCGAATCCCACGCGATCGTGTGGTCCTCGGCGCCGTTGCGGCGGAGCACCTCGGCGATGAAGGTCTCCGTCACGATCTGATACCAGCGCACGATCGGTCCGGGCAGGCCGCGGCAGACGCCGGACACCACGCGCCCGTCGGCGCTCGACTCGACGGCGACGAAGTCGAAGTACGACGCGTTGAGCGAGGGGACCCGGAGCGCGAGCGAGCGCGCGCTCAGCACGCGGAGGAGCACGCGTCGGACCAGCCCGAGATCGCGCTCCACCTGATGCTGCGCGCGGACCCGCACGAACTCCTCGAAGGGCTTGCCGACGACCTTCCCGCACGCGCGGCCCGCCTGGATGAGGGGCCAGACGTCGTACCAGCTCGTCGTGAAGAACGTCTGGGCGAAGAAGCGCTGGAGCGCGGGATCGTCGAGCGCCTCCCCCTGCGCGGCCAGGCCCCCGGGCAGGCCCTCCCGGACGAACTCCATGTGGAACGCGTACGCCGTCCCCTTGATGCGGAAAGGGGACTCCCCCACCGCCCACGGCCACTCCGTCGGTAACTCGTCGGTCCGCACCCGTCGCCCAGGATACTCCCTTCCCGGCCACGGGACGAAATGGACCAGGCTCCTGACAGCACGTTGGCAGGAGAAGGCCCGCGAACCGAGCCTGGTCGGAGCGACACCCGCCGGCCCATGCCATCCTGATCGCTCGCATGACCGACCCCCTCTCCTTCGCGCATCGCTGCACTCGACGATGGTTCGAGACCTCGTTCGAGGCGCCGACCGCCGCGCAGGCGGAGGGCTGGCCCCCGATCACCTCGGGAGACTCGACGCTCCTGCTCGCGCCGACCGGGAGCGGCAAGACGCTCAGCGCCTTCCTCGTCGCGATCGACCGCCTGATGTTCGGCCCGCCGAAGGCCGACCCGGGCGTCCGCGTGCTCTACATCTCGCCCCTCAAAGCGCTGGGCGTGGACGTGGAGCGCAACCTGCGCGCGCCGCTCAACGGCATCCGCGTCACGGCCGAGCGCGCGGGGGACGCGCACCGCGTGCCGAGCGTGGCGGTGCGGAGCGGCGACACCCCGCAGTCCGAGCGCGAGAAGATGCGGCGCAACCCGCCCGACATCCTCATCACCACCCCCGAGTCGCTCTACCTGATCCTGACGTCGCGGGCGCGCGAAATGCTGAAGACCGTCGAGACGGTGATCGTCGACGAGATCCACTCGATGGTGGACACGAAGCGAGGCGCGCACCTGGCCTTGTCACTCGAGCGCATGCAGTCGATGCTCGACCACCCGGTGCAGCGGATCGGGCTCAGCGCGACGCAGCGCCCGCTCGACGAGGTCGCGCGCTTCCTCGGCGGCTTCGAGGTGAGCGGGGACCGAGCACGGGCGCGGCCCGTGTGCATCGTCGACGCCAGCTCACGCAAGGACTTCGATCTGAAGGTCGAGGTCCCCGTCGAGGACATGGCCAAGCTCGCCGAGGTGGAGGAGCTGCAGAGCGGGCCCGCCGCCGCCGGGCCGCGACGCACCTCCATCTGGCCGTCGATCCATCCGCGCCTCGTGGAGCTGATCCGCGCGCACCGCTCGACGATGATCTTCTGCAACTCGCGGCGGCTCGCCGAGCGCCTCGCGCAGGCGCTGAACGAGCTGGCCGAGGAGGAGATCGCCAAGGCCCACCACGGCTCGGTGGCGAAGGACATCCGCGCGGAGATCGAAGATCAGCTCAAGCGCGGCGAGCTGCCCGCGATCGTGGCCACGAGCTCGCTGGAGCTCGGCATCGACATGGGCGCGGTCGACCTCGTGATCCAGATCGAGGCGCCGCCCTCCGTCGCGTCGGGCGTGCAGCGCATCGGGCGCGCGGGCCACCACGTGGGCGCGGTGAGCCGCGGCGTGATGTTCCCCAAGTTCCGCGGTGACCTGCTCGCCTGCGCGGCGGTGACCGGGCACGTGGTGGAGGGCAAGGTCGAACAGACCTTCTACCCGAAGAACCCGCTCGACGTGCTCGCGCAGCAGATCGTCGCGCACGTCGTCGACACCCAGCGCACGGTCGAGGAGGTCTTCGATCTGGTCCGCGGCGCGGCGCCCTTCACAGAGCTGCCCCGCCGGAGCTTCGAGGGCGTGCTCGACATGCTCAGCGGCCGCTACCCGAGCGAGGAGATGGGCAGCTCGCTCCGGCCGCGGGTCACCTGGGACCGCATCGCGGGCACCCTCAGCGCGCGGCGGGGGGCGCGGATGCTCGCCATCTCGAACGGCGGCACGATCCCGGACCGCGGCCTCTACGGCGTGTTCCTCGCG
Source organism: Sandaracinaceae bacterium (assembly GCA_040218145.1). Lineage (GTDB taxonomy): Bacteria > Myxococcota_A > Polyangia > Polyangiales > Sandaracinaceae > JAVJQK01. The sequence continues at coordinate 48,346 of JAVJQK010000014.1, forward strand.
TCGAGCGACAAGCCCATCCGCGTCGGCGAGCTCGACGAGGAGATGGTCTACGAGTCTCGCGAGGGCGACGTCTTCCTCCTCGGCGCCAGCTCGTGGCGCATCGAGGAGATCACCCACGACCGCGTCCTCGTGACCCCGGCCCCGGGCGAGCCCGGCAAGATGCCTTTCTGGCATGGAGATCGGCCCGGCCGCCCGCTCGAGTTCGGCAAGGCGATCGGCGCGCTCACCCGCGAGCTGTCGTCTACCACGCGGCCGGCCGCGCTGAAGAAGCTCGAGTCGCACCACGCGCTGGACCCCCGCGCGGCCGAGAATCTCCTGCGCTACCTCGAGGACCAGAGCGAGGCGACGGGTCGGCTGCCCACGGACCGCGCGATCGTCATCGAGCGCTTCATCGACGAGATCGGCGACTGGGTGGTGACGGTCCTGTCGCCCTTCGGCGCCCGCGTGCACGCCCCGTGGAGCACGGCCGTCAACCAGCGCCTCGCGCACGAGCTCGGCCTCGATCCGGACGTCATGTACTCGGACGACGGGATGGTGTTCCGGCTGCCGGACGCCGACGAGCCGCCGGACGACGCCTGGTTCCTGCCCGACCCGGAGGAGGTCGAGCGGCTCATCGTCGACCAGCTCCCGTCCACGAGCCTCTTCGCGGCGCGCTTCCGTGAGAACGCCGGCCGCGCGCTGCTCTTGCCGAAGCGGCGCCCCGGACAGCGCACGCCGCTCTGGGCGCAGCGCCGCAAGGCCGCGCAGCTCCTGAAGGTCGCGTCGCGCTTCAGCGACTTCCCGATCGTGCTCGAGACGTACCGTGAGTGCCTGCGCGACGTGTTCGATCTCCCGGGGCTGATCGAGATCCTGACCGACATCCGGGAGCGGCGGATCCTCGTCACGAGCGTCAAGACGCGCTCGCCCTCGCCCTTCGCGTCGTCGCTGCTGTTCAACTACGTCGCGAGCTTCATCTACGAGGGCGACGTGCCGCTGGCCGAGCGGCGCTCGCAGATGCTGACGCTCGATCACGCCCAGCTGCGCGAGCTCCTCGGCGAGCCCGAGCTGCGCGAGCTGCTGGATCTGGAGGCGATCCACGAGGTGGAGCATCGCCTCCAGCGTCTGGGCGGCCGGCTCGTCGGGCACGTCGACGCGCTGCACGACCTCCTGCTCGGGCTCGGTGACCTGAGCCGCGCGGAGATCGACGTGCGGTGCGAGGACGACGCCGACGTCGAGGGCTGGCTCACGACGCTGACGCGCGCGCGGCGGGTGGTGCCGGTCTCCATCGCGGACGAGCCGCGCTTCATCGCGGTCGAGGACATGGCGCGCTACCGCGACGGCCTCGGGCTCGTGCCGCCGCAGGGCTTGCCGCAGGCCTTGCTCGAGGCGGTGCACGATCCCCTCGGCGAGCTCGTCGCGCGCTACGCCCGCACGCACGGGCCGTTCACCGTCGAGGCGCTCGCCGACCGCTACGGGCTCGGGGTGGGCGCCGTGCGCATCGTGCTCGAGCGGCTGCAGGAGGCGGACAAGGTGCTCGAGGGCGAGCTGCTCCCGGGCGGGCGCACGCGCGAGTGGGTCGGCGTCGACGTGCTGCGGCAGATCAAGCAGCGCTCGCTCGCGAAGCTGCGCCAGCAGATCGAGCCGGTGGAGCCGGACGCGCTCGCCCGCTTCGCGCTCGACTGGCACGGGATCGGCCGAGGGCGCTCGGGCCCGGAGGCCCTGGTGAGCGTCATCGAGCAGCTCCAGGGCGCGCCGATCCCGGCGTCGTCCCTCGAGGCGCACACCCTGCCCTCCCGGCTGCGCGGCTACGACCGCCGCGATCTCGACGAGCTGTGCGCGAGCGGCGAGGTGATCTGGCGCGGGGTCGGCTCGCTCGGGCCGAAAGACGGGCGCGTCGCGCTCTACCTCGCCGACCACTACGCGCTGCTCGCGCCGCCGCCCGAGCCCGTCGAGGGAGCGCTCGCGGGCCAGATCCGTGACTGCCTCTCGCAGCGCGGCGCGGTCTTCTTCCGCGAGCTGACCGACGCGACGGGCGGCTTCTCGCACGACGTGCTGGAGACCCTCTGGGACATGGTCTGGGCGGGCGAGGTGACCAACGACACGCTCATGCCCGTCCGCCACCTGCGCGGCGGGGACGAGCGACCGCGCGGGAGGCAGCGGCTCTTCAAGCGGGCCACGCGCCGGGCGGGCCCTCCGGGGTCCGAGGGGCGCTGGTCGCTGCTGCCCACGGTGGAGGGGCCCACGCCGACCGAGCGGGCCGAGGCGCTCGCGACCCAGCTTCTGGAGAGGCATGGCGTGCTGACGCGAGAGGCCGTGCAGTCGGAGGGGATCCCCGGCGGCTTCTCGGCGGTGTACCCGGTGCTCAAGGCCATGGAGCAGGCCGGGCGAGTGCGGCGCGGCTACTTCGTGGCGGGGCTCGGCGCCGCGCAGTTCGCGCTGCCGGGCGCAGAGGATCGCCTGCGCAAGCACCGCGAGGCGGAGGACGAGGACGAGGTCCGGCTCATCGCCTCCGACGACCCCGCGAACGTGTACGGCGCCGCGATCCGCTGGCCGGAGTCTTCGGGGCGGCCGGCCCGCACCGCGGGGGCGCGAGTGGTCCTGCGCGCGGGGCACCTCGTGGGCTACGTCGGCAAGACGGGGCACAGCGTCACGACGTTCCTGCCGCCGGTCGACGAGCCCCTCGACCACGCCCGCGCGATCGCGGCGCTGGTTCGCGGTCTGGCCGACGCGTCGGGCCGGGGCCGCAACGCGCGCGCGGTCCTGCTCAAGCGCGTCGACGGGGGCGACCCGGCCGAGTCCGTGCTCGCCGAGCCGCTCCGGGCGGCGGGCTTCAGCGCCACGAGCCGAGGCTTCCACCGCCGCGTGGACGCGGGCGACGACGCTCCGGCGTACCTGAACTGACGAAGAGTTGCGTCCTGGCGCCATTGCCCTCAGAGCGGATCGGTGGGGTCCCTCTTCGACGACGTCTGCGAGCGGTCGGCCATCCCGCGGGTCGTCCAGCGGCCGGCCATGCGGCGAGCGCTCGCGCGCGCGGGCCTGAGCCCCGAAGATCTCACGTCGACCAACCTCGCCCGCGCTTTGGAGTCGATCCACGAGACGCTGCGCGTCTACCATGACGACGCGGAGGCCGAGACGCGCCTCCAGCACCTGCGCGAGCTCTGCGCGGCGGAGGAGGCGTGACCCATCCCGAGATCCCGGCGCTCTTCGATCACGGCCCGGTCCAGCTCTGGACCGCGCGCCCGAACGGGGAGCTGGACTACGTGAACGCGGCGGTGCTGACGTACTTCGGGCGCAGCCGCGAGCAGATGCTCGACTGGGGCTGGGCGGAGCTGGTCCACCCGGACGACCTCGAGGAGGTCGGTGAGCGCTGGGGCGAGTCGCTCGAGACCGGCTGCGTGTACCGGGTCCACTTCCGGCTGCGCCGCCACGACGGCGAGTACCAGCAGCACCTCGCCACCGCCATCGCGCACCGGGACGAGGCGGGGGCGATCGTCGCGTGGAGCGGCGCGAACACGCCGCTCTGAATTCACTGGCCGAGGGGCCCGCGCGTGCTCATCTTGCGGCGCCCGGATCCCGTCGTTGGCCCACCGCTTCCTCTCCGCTCTGGCGCGCGTCGCCAACGCCAGGCCCATCATGCGGCCGGGGCTCCTCGCGCCCGGCACGCTCGCGCCGGCCGCTCCGTCGGCGACCAGCGCGTCCCGCCACGACCGGCGCCGCTCGCTCTGGGCCAACATCGCCGAGGGGGCCGTGGCCGAGGTCTTCGTCGCCTGCGCGACCGGCGCCGTCGTCACCGGGTGGGCGCTCCACCTCGGCGCGGACGCGACCACCATCGGCGCGCTCGGCGCGATCCCGGTCGCGTCGCAGATCATGAACCTGCCCGCCGGGTGGTGGACGAGCCGGGTCGACCGTCGGCGCCTGGCCATCGTCAGCCTCACCCTCGCGCGCCTCGTCTGGGCGCCGATGGCGCTCGTGCCGGCGTTCGGCGTCGAGGCCGCGGTCGCGCTGAAGATGCTCGTGGCCATCACCCTCGCGTCGGGCGCGCTCACGGTGGTGGGCACGAACGCGTGGAGCGCGTGGGTCGGCGACCTCGTCCCGGCCCGGATCCGTGGGCGCTTCTTCGGCGTCCGGACCGCCTGGCTGACGGGCGCCGGCGCCGTCGCGGCGCTCGGGACCGCGGCGCTCCTCGACGGGACGGACGACCCCGCGCCCGCCCTGGCCATCCTCTCCGCCGTCGCCGCGGCGACCGGCGTCGCGAGCGGAGTGTTCCTCGCGCTCCAGGTCGATCCGGGCCACGGCCAGCGCCACCCCGGTGACCTGCGCGACTTCCTCGACGTGCTGCGACACCCGCAGGCGCGAGACTTCCTCCTCTACCAGCTCGCGTGGGGCGCCGCGATCGCCCCCGCCGCCTGCTTCTGGGCGCTGCACGTGCTGGACTCGCTCGCGCTGGGCTTCTCGTTCCTCGCCATGCACGGCCTGATCGTCGCGACCTCGCGCATCGCGACGGCCAACATGTGGGGACGCTACGTGCAGCGCCACGGCGCCCGCCGCGCGCTCGCGCTCTGCTCGATGGGCATCGCCGCCATGCCGCTGCTGTGGGCGATGAGCACCCCGGAGGCCTGGTGGCCGCTGCTGCTCGACGCCGTCGTCGCGGGCGTGCTCTGGGGAGGTCACGGCATCGCGTCCCTCGACTGGCCCCTGGCCGTCAGCCCGCGCAAGCAGCGCCCGTTCTTCCTCGCCGCCTTCGCGGCCGCGGCCGGCGTGGGCTTCGCCCTCGCGGCCCTGGCCTCAGCCAGCGTGGTCGAGGTCGCGGGCGCACCGATCCTCCGCACGCTCTTCGTCGTGTCGGCGCTCGGGCGCTTCTCCTGCGGCCTGTGGGCCCTGCGGCTGCACGAGACCGCAACGCGCCCTGCCCTCGCGCCCCGCTGACATCCGAAGCGCGGGACTCGCGCGCCGAAGGCGCGCGGAGTGGGTTGGGGGGGAGGGGGCGGACCCGACCCCGCCCAAGAGCCCGAGGCCCGATCCCGCGGCAGCGGGCGGCCAGCTTTCGCGAAGCGAAAGCGCGAGCCGCGTGGCTCACGCGCGAAGCGCGGGACACGGGCGACGAAGTCGCCCGACTTGGGTTGGGGGGGCCCCGCGGAGCCGGGTGAGCGATGTTTGCGGAGGGCGCGCAGCGCCCGGAGCGAACATCGCTCACCCGGCGCAGTGGGGGGGAGGGGCTTGAAAAGCCCCGCCCCACAAACTCAGTCGTCCCCCCACCGCACGGTGAAGGCTTCGCAGGTCCAGGGGCCAGAGAAGCGGACCACGCGCACGTACGCCGTGCCCGTCTCGCTGCTCCCCACGCAGCTCGGGCTGAAGCGCACCTCGTCCGCGGCGGAGGCCCCCCGTCGGCTGCAGCAGCCGTTCAGCCCGCCGAAGGAGTCGGCCGATCCCTCGATGCAGCTGACGCCCACGTCGGCGCCGTCGCAGTCCCAGTACACGCAGAGGTCGTAGTCGTTGGCCGGAGGGACGGAGCTGAGCTCCACGCGGGGCTCGACCTCGCCGCCGATGTCGTCGGTCACGCGGAAGCGGAACCAGTCCTCGTCGGAGACGGGATAGAGGCTCGCCTGGAACGAGCCCTCGGGCCACGCGGCGCGATCCGACACCGTGCCGAGGAGGCGCGCCGCGGTGCGGCTGTCGTTGGGCTCGGAGGAGTCCCGACGCGGCGTCCCGGTGCACGTGCCCGAGCCGTCGCAGGCGTCGTCGTCGGTGCACGCGTCGCCGTCGCTGCAGGAGAGGCCGACCTCGCTCGACCACTCCGTCGGCGCAGCGCGGTCGCAGACCTCACACTGGCTCCCCGGCCGACGCTCGCCGTCGCTCCAGCACATGCCGTCCACGAGGCACTGCCCGGCCGCGGGGCGTGACTCGCACTCGAAGGCGCCCGGTCCCGTCGACACGCAGGCGTCCGCGCTGCACGAGACCCCGTCATCGCAGCTCGCGGCGGGCCCGGGCAGGCAGACGCCGCCCCGGCAGCTGTCGCCCATCGTGCAGCCGTCGTCGTCCGCGTTGCAGGGCGCGCCCTCGGGGCGGGGGCCGCCGTCCGTGCACTCGCCCGTCGCAGGGTCGCAGGCGCCTCCGTCGAGGCACGGGTCGTCGCTGCTGCACTCCACCGGGTCCCCGACGCACTCCGCGCCCGCGCAGCGATCGAACTGGGTGCAGAGCTCGCCGTCCTCGCAGGGCGTGCCTTCTCGCTCGGGGTTCGGCACCCGCACGCACGCGCCGCCTTCACACCTGACGAGCCCGCAGGGACCCGGCGCGACGCGCCCCTCGCAGTCCGCCTCGGACTCACAACGCAGACACTCGGGATCTTGGAGGTGGCCGCATCCCCCTTCGACACAGCGGTCGAGGGTGCATCCGTCCCCGTCGTCGCAGTCGACGTCTTCGAAGCAATCCGGCGTGGGCCCCGCGTCCTCCGCGGAGGCGTCCATCGTGCCGCCGTCCGGCGCGGCGGGCGCCGAGCAGGCCAGCGCGGTCGCGGCGAGGAGGCTGAGCAGGCTTCTCACTCGTCCGCTCACATGCAGTAGGCGGGGGAGCGCTCGTCGGGTCGCTCGCAGCGCGCCCCGCACTCGACCACGTTCAGCGCGCCGGCCCGACAGTAGCGGAGGCTCGCGCCGTGACAGGCGCCGCCCCCGTCCACGTCGCCGCAACCCTCCACGCAGGCGAACCGATCCTCACCGTGCGCGAAGCCGCAGCCGAGCCCCTCGAGGGCGCAGTCGCGGACCACCACCTCGCCGTCCACGCAATCGGTGAGCACACCCGCGAGGCAGCTCCCCTGGGGTGGGACCTCGCCACAGCTCGAAGCCGGGGGCGGGGGCTCGGGCGGCGTCATCAGCGCCTCGCTCGTCTCCGACTCGTGGAACACGAGCCCGACGTCGAAGAGCTGCCGGTCCCAGACCCCGAGCGCGCTCCCGATGACGGGGACCTGCGCGTCGATCCCGACCTCGCCGTAGACGCCCACCGTGCCCAGGTGCCACCCGTCGTCCCGCACCATGCGCACGTTCGGTTGCACGTGCACGTACGGCCCGGCGACGTCGTAGAGCATCACGGAGAGCTTGGCGTAGACGAACATCTGCACCGCCGCGAGCGAGCCGCTCCCCGAGACCGAGGCCCGGGCGTCGCGGATCTCGAAGGTGCGCTCGCCGATGTCGCTCCACTCGCCGTCCTCGAGGACCGTGCCGAGGGCCACGGTGGAGTCGATCCCGCCGCCGATGTCGACGACGAGGTTGCCGTCGACCTCGAGCCCGACGCCGACCCCGAGCTCGAGCGTGACGACCTCCACCACCGGCACGGGGCCGATGAAGTGGAAGAACGGTCGCTCCCACTTCCAGAGCTCGTGGCTGTAGCCCAGCGACTGGTTGTCCGCGCGAACGTCGACGTGCACGTGGAGGTCCGCCTGGAGGTCCCCCGCGGCGCGCAGCAGCAAGTGGTCGACCCGGCGATCGTGGACGTCGAGCTCGAAGTCGAGCGCGGGGTCGAAGTCGAGCTGGCCCTCGACGTCGACGTCCATGCTCAGCCCCTCGTGGACGCGCTGCGGACCGAAGACCGTGCGGAACTCCGCGACCTCGAGCGCCTCGCGCGCGGCCCCGACGGATCCCTCCGCGCTGTCCGAGAGCTGGCCGCCCCGCTCGATGAGCCGCTCGCGCAGCCGCATCTCCACGACCGCGTCGCCCAGCTCCGCGGGCGCGGTGGTGATCACCACCTCGTCCCCCACCGCCTCGACGCTGCGCACGTGCCGAAGGAAGCCGCCCCGCACCGCGCTCGCCACGACGTGCGAGGTGTCGAGCGCGAGGAGATCCTCGTGCCCGCCGAGGGGGAGACGCACGGTCTCGGCGTCGAACACCACGGCCTCGTCGTCGATGACCACGACCCCCTCCGACGCGATCCCGGTGACCCCACCGGGCGCGTCACTGGCGCACGCGGTGAGGAGCGCGATGAGGAAGGGGAGGCACGCGGTCGACGCGAAGCCGGCGGAACTGCGGAGGAAAGTCACGACGCGCGACCCTACCGCGACACGTGGGCATGTGCCACAGCCCGCGGGCCACGAGGCGACGCGCTTCCGCACCGGCTAGCAGGGTCCGGCGAAGATGCGCGCGATGCATCGCCGAGCGCGACGGCGTGTCCAGCGCGCTGGGCCGACGACGAAATGCTGAAGCATTTCGGAGGAGCGACTGGCGCGCTGGGCGCGCTGTCCCGCCGGCGAGGCGCGCGCAGTCATCTTTGCCTGACACTGCTAGAGTTCGCGCATGCTGGATCTGCGCGCTCGCTATCGTGACGTCCGGGCCTTCTCGAGGGAGCTGGCCGCGCCGCTGGCCCCCGAGGACATGGTCGTGCAGTCGATGCCCGACGTCAGCCCGACGAAGTGGCACCTCGCCCACACGAGCTGGTTCTTCGAGACGTTCGTGGTCAGCGAAGCCCTGGCCGGCTACGAGCCGCTCGACCCCGCCTACGCGGTGCTCTTCAACAGCTACTACAACACCATCGGCGCGCAGTTCCCGAGGCCGCGGCGCGGTCTCCTGTCGCGCCCCACCGTCGAGCAGGTGATGGCCTACCGCGCGCACGTGGACGCGAAGATGGAGGAGGTCTTCGCGGCGGGCGTCAGCGACGCGCTGGCGTCGGTCATCGAGGTGGGCTGTCACCACGAGGAGCAGCACCAGGAGCTGCTCCTGACCGACATCAAGCACGTCTTCGCGCAGAACCCGCTGCACCCGCGCTACCAGGACGCGCTCGACGAGCGGCCGGGAGAGAGCCCCCCGCTCGCCTGGACGCGCTTCGACGAGGGCGTGCGCGAGATCGGGTTCGAGGGCGCAGGCTTCCACTTCGACAACGAGGGGCCGCGGCACCGCGTGTTCCTGGAGTCCTTCTCGCTCGCGTCGCGGCCCGTGAGCTGCGGCGACTACGTCGCCTTCATCGAGGACGGCGGCTACGGCCAGCACGCGCTCTGGCACTCCGAGGGCTGGGCCGCGGTCCAGGAGCACGGCTGGGCGGCGCCCGCGTACTGGAAGAAAACGCAAGACGGGTGGCATGTGTTCACGCTGCGAGGGCTCCGCCCGTTGAACCCGGCCGAGCCGGTCGCGCACGTGAGCTGGTTCGAGGCGTCTGCGTACGCGGAGTGGGCGGGCGCGCGGCTGCCGACCGAGGCCGAGTGGGAGGTGGCGTCGGCCGACGCGGGCGCGGAGGGCGCGTTCGTGGACGACCGACGCTTCCACCCGAAGCCGTCGGCGGCGGGGGAGCTGTCGGGCATGTTCGGCGACGTCTGGGAGTGGACCGCGAGCCCCTACGTGCCCTACCCGGGCTACCGGGCGCTGCCGGGCGCGCTCGGCGAATACAACGGAAAGTTCATGGCCAACCAGTACGTGCTGCGAGGCGGGGCGTGCACGACGCGACGGGCCCACACGCGACCGACCTACCGCAACTTCTTCCCGTCGGGCGCGCGCTGGCAGCTCTCGGGGTTCCGGCTCGCGAAGTAGGGCCGCTTGGCCCGATCCCTGCTGACTCAGTGCCCATGACGCGATCTCGGCTCATCGTGGCACAGCTGTTCTGCGCCCTCCTGGCGTTCGGCTGCGGCGACTCCCACGGGCGCGGCGACGACGCGGGCCGCGTCTTCACGGACGCGAGCGATCCTCCGCGCGACGCCGGCCGCATCTTCGTGGACGCGAGCGACCCTCCGCTGGACGCCGGCGGCCCCCGCGAGCTGTGCGACCCGCAGGACGCGCGGGCCGAGATCTGCCCCGAGCTCCTGTGCGACGGTCCGCCCAACTTCTACTGGCAGGGCGACCGCTGCGTCGTCGTCGACTGCGGCGCCTGCGTCGGCGCGGACTGCGGGACGACCTGGGGCTCGCTCGAGGCCTGCGAGGCCGCGCACGCGAGCTGCGAGGCCCAGCTCTGCCGCAGCACGGGCGGCGACTGGCGCTGGTGGGCCGAGGAGTGCGGGCACTACACGTGCGGCTTCCCGCCGCCCATCGACTGCTTCGTGGGAGGCCCGGTCTGCGACTGCGGGCTCGGTCAGCGCTTCGAGCCCGGGGTCGGGTGCGTCGACGCGGACTGCCCGACGTTCCCGCCCCGCCCGGACCGGGAGACGCTCTGCCTCGACACCGGCGGACGCTGGGAGAACACCTGCTGCGACAGCGTGTGCGGGGAGCTGTGCGCGGACGCCTGCACCGCGCCCGCCTGCAACTGCGGACCGCTCGAGATCTTCGACGAGGCCTTCGGCTGTCAGCAGGCGACGCGGTGCTACGAGCGGCGGGCGGGCGAGTCCTGCCACGACGGGGCGCGCTGCGCGGACGGGACGATCTGCTGCGATCGCTGCGGCGGCGCCGGCTGCGAAGGCGCCCCTCGCTGCGTGCCGCCGGTCTGCGACGGAGACGAGAGCCGCGACGAGTGCGGCAACGACCGCGACGCGCCCTGAGGGAGACTACGCGTCTCGCGGGACGCGCTCGTCCCAGCTCGCGGCGTGCACGCGCGTCTCTCCCTCGAACGCCTCGAGCTCGGCCTGCACCCGGAACGACGCGGCGTCGGAGGAGAGGCGCGTCCGCGTGATCACGCGCGTCTGCCAGTCGCCGCGGCGGTAGATGGCGTCGTGCACGACCTCGCCGGTGGCCGAGAGCGGGTCGCCCTCGAGGATCCGGAAGCGCTCGACCATGCCGTGGCCGTGCTCCATGCCGGTCGCCTCGACGCGGGTCATCGCGGGCGCGCCGTCGTCGTCGAGGTCGGTGGTGAGCGTGTGCGTGACCACCCCCGTGATGGCGTCGCGCTCGATGGTGCGCACGGCGCCGCCCGGGTGGAGGTCCACGATGTCGGTGCCCGGCGCGGCCTCGGCGGGCGCGAACGCGCGGAGCGCCGCGTCCTCGGCGCGCGGCGGGCGTGTGGGGAGGGTCAGCGCGCTCCCCGCCGTGTGCACGTCGAGGGTCACGGGCGTCGGCGCCGGCCAGGCCATGGGCCAGTAGCTGGTGGAGAGGGCGAGGCGGAGGCGATGGCCGGCGTCGAAGGCGTGCGCGACGTCGTTGAGCCGCACCTCCACCTCGACCACGCGGCCAGGCTCGAGGGGGGACGGCGTCTCGTGGCTCTCCCGGTGCGTAAGCGCGAGCAGGCCGTAGGTGACGAGGTTGGACGCCCCCGTCGGCGCGACGTCGCAGAGGCGCACGGCGAGGAGCGCGATGGGAGAATCGGACGCGACCCGGAGCCGCAGGACGGGCGCGCCGAGGATCTCGAGCGGCGCGTCGAGCGTGGCCGACGAGAAGGCGAGGCTGCGCCCGTCGTCCTCGCGCTGATCGCGCGGCATCTCGCCTTCCATGCCGAACGCGCACCAGCTGCCGCCCGCGAGGCCGGTCACCTGCGGCGAGCGCACGCGGAGCACGACGTTCTGCGCCTCGACGGTCTCCGCGTCGGAGGGCGACACGAGGCGTCCGTCGGCGAGCCCGAGCGCGCGCGGCTCGATCCGCGGCGAGGGCCAGGTCTCCTCGGCGACCCAGCGGCCCGGGCGCTCGTCGTAGTAGGACTTCGGCGGGACGCTCCGCTGCATCCACACCCGGTAGCGCGGGTCGTCGTCGGGCTGGCCGCCGTTCAGCCAGGCGTCCCACCATCGCAACGCTTCTTGCAAGAACCCGATGGCCGGCCGCGGGATCCCCTCGTGCGGATAGACGTGCGCCCAGGGACCGACCAGGCCCTTGCGGGGCACGTCGAGCGAGGCGAGCAGGCGCGGCACGGCGTTCGAGTAGGCGTCGGCCCAGCCGCTGACCAGGAAGACGGGGCAGCGGATCCGGGACGGGTCCTCGCAGACCGAGCCGTGCTTCCAGTACGCGTCGCGATGCGGGTGGCGCATCCAGCGCGCGACGTAGAGGGGCAGCGCCTCGAGCCGGCGCATCCACATCTCTCGCCAGCGCGCGCCGACCACCTGCGGGTCGGGCGGCAGCGCGGCGAGCGTGAACAGCCCCGAGCCCCAGATGAGGTTCTCGTTCAAGAGCGCGCCGCCCATGTAGTGCGCGTCGTCGGCGTACCGATCGTCGGACGCGCAGACGACGAGGATGGCGGCGAGGGCGGGGGGCTGCCGGGCCGCGACCTGCAGCGCGTTGAAGCCGCCCCACGACTTCCCCATCATGCCGACCTTCCCGCTGCACCAGGGCTGGGCGGCGATCCACGCGATGACCTCGAGCGCGTCGTCGATCTCCTGCGCGTCGTACTCGTCGACCAGCACCCCGCCCGAGTCCCCGGTGCCGCGGAGATCCACCCGGACGGCCGCGTAGCCATGCCCCGCGAAGTAGCGGTGCATCGGATCGTCCCGCTCCCGCGTCCCGTCCGCCTTCCGGTAGGGGATGTACTCGAGCACCGCCGGCGCGGGCACGTCCTGGTCGGGGATCCAGAGCCGCGCGGCGAGCCGCGTGCCATCCGAGAGCGGGATGAAGACGTTCTCGATCTCGCGAAAGCGCTGCGGCAGATCGGAGATGACACGCATGAAGCGGGGGATAGTCTAGCAGTCCGTTGAAGAACCTCGCTCCTCGTCTCTCGGGCGGGACGACCCGTCTCTCGGCCCGTGTCTCCTCGGAAATGCTCAAGCATTTCCTCGTCGCCCCGAACCGAGAACCGGGCCGTCGCGCTCCGAGATCCTTCGGGCTCGGTACTTCAACGGCCTGCTAGGAGTCGATTCTCGTGCCGACCATCCGCGTCGTCTTTCCCACCGAGTGGGACCAGAGGCAGCTCGCGCGCGTCGCCGAGGCGGAGGGCTACGACGTGCAGTGGGCGACGCCCGACGACGACGCCTGCCCGTGGGACCTCGACGCGCTCGGGCTCATCGAGGCGGAGGTCGCGCGCGGAGGCTTCGACGGGGTGTTCAGCTCGAGCGACTACCCGGGCGCGACGGTGGCCGGGGCGATCGCGACGCGCCTGGGCCTGCCCGGGACGCGCCCCGAAGACGTCATCCGCTGCTCCCACAAGTACTACTCCCGCGTCGCCCAGCGCGAGGTCGCGCCCGACGCCACGCCGCCCTTCTGGCTGGTGGACCCGGACGCCCCGGGCGACGACATCGCGTTCCCCTGCTTCGTCAAACCGGTGAAGGGCGCGTTCAGCGTCATGTCGGCCCGCATCGGATCGCGCCCCGAGCTGCTCGCGTTCTTGAACAAGCCCTCCGCGCGCGAGTTCCTCAGCAGCTACGTCGCGATCTTCAACCAGCTGGTCCGCGGCCTGACCGACCTCGAGGTCGACGGACGCTTCTTCCTCGCGGAGGGCCTGCTGACCGGGCGGCAGGCCACGGTCGAGGGCTACGTGGGCGAAGACGGCGCGCACCTCGTCGGCATCGTCGACTCCGTCCGACACCCGCGCACCAAGAGCTTCGTTCGCTTCGACTACCCCTCGTCGCTGAGCAAGCGCCTGCAAGAGAAGGCGTGGGAGGTCAGCCGCCGCGCGGTCGAGCGGCTCGGCCTGAGGCACTCCATGTTCAACGTGGAGGTGATGATCGACGCGGCGCGCGAGCGGGTCTCCATCGTGGAGATCAACCCGCGCATGTGCGGCCAGTTCGCCGACCTCTACGAGCTGGTCGACGGAGTGGGCGGCTACTCCATCGCGCTCGCGCTCGCCGCGGGCCGGCCCCCGCCGCGGAAGAGGCGACAGGGCGCGCACGCGGTCGCGGCGAGCGTCCCCTTGCGCATCTTCGAGCGCTCGGTGGTGGAGCACGCGCCGAGCGAGGACGACCTGCGGCGCGCGGAGGCGCTCTTCCCCGGCACGCTCTGCTGGAGCGAGTGCGAGACCGGCGCGCGCCTCGACGACTTCGAGACGTGCGAGGACGGCCAGAGCGCGCGCTACGCGATCGTGAACCTCGGGGCGCCCAGCCGGGAGGCGCTCCAGGCCCGGCTCGCCCAGGTGAAGGCCACCCTGGGCTTCCGCTTCGTCTCGCTCGACGCGACGCCGTCCGCGCCGTAGCTTCGCGCGCATGCGTGCCCTCTGGCTCTCGCTCCTCCTGGCCACGCCCGGCCTGACCGCGTGTGGAGGCGCCTCGAACGCGGCGCCCGAGGAGCCCCCTCCCCCGGAGCGCAGCCCCGCCGAGGAGGCGGCCGACCTGCGCCAGAGCTTCGATCGGAGCCCGAGCGCGGGGGAGCGGCTCCTGCGCGCCGCCCGCTACCGAGACGCCGACGTGGAGTCCGCGCGGATCGGCTGCCTCGCGGCGATCGACGCGGCGCGGGCCGAGGACGACGACGCCTACCGGGCGGCGCAGGAGACCTGCTTGAGCCGGGTGGACGCCGTGGCCGCGGCGCACGAGCTGGACCCGCTGACCCAGCCCGGGCGTCAGCCCCCCGAAGACTTCGCTCCGGTCGCCGACGTCTTCGAGCACGCGGGCGAGCTGGCCGCGGGAGACTCCGTGGTCGAGGACGACGGGTCCTTCTACGACGCGTACCCGGTCGATCTGCGCGCCGGCTGGACCCTGCGGGTCTCGATGGAGAGCGCGAGCTTCGACACCTATCTCTGGCTGATCAGCCCGAGCGGGGAGTCGCTCGTGCAGGACGACGACGGCGGCGAGGGCACGAACTCGTTCGTCGAGTGGTTCGTCGAGGAGACCGGCCGCTACACCGTCCGCGCGAACAGCTACGCCGGCGACATGACCGGCCCCTACACGCTGCGCATCGAAGCCATCCGGCCCTAGCTCTCCGTCATGCCCGAGGGCGACACCATCTACCGGGCCGCGCGCACCTTGCGGAAGGCCATCGGAGGAAAGCCCGTGCGCGCGTTCCGGAGCGCGCTGCCCCAGCTCGCCGACGCCGCGCTGGTGGGGACCACGGTCGAGGCGGTGGAGGCGCGCGGCAAGAACCTGCTGGTGCGCTTCGACGACGGCCACACCCTGCACACCCACATGATGATGGTGGGCAGCTGGCACGTGTACCGGGTGGGCGAGCCGTGGCAGCGCGGCGCGGACCGCGCGTTCGCCGTCATCGAGACCGACGACTGGCTGGCGGTCTGCTTCGACGCGCCGATCTGCAAGCTGCTCCGGCCGGGCGAGCGGAGCCCGCAGCTGGACGCGCTCGGCCCCGATCTTCTCGACCCGGGCGCCGATCTGGACGAGGCGCTGCGGCGACTCCGTCAGAACGACGAGCTCCCGCTGGGGGTGGCGATCATGCGGCAGCACGTCGTGGCCGGCGTCGGCAACGTCTACAAGTCCGAGGTGCTCTTCCTGCGGCGGCTCGACCCCTTCGCGCCGGTCTCGAGCGTCTCGGACGAGGCGCTGCGCGACGCGCTCCTGCTGGCGCGGAAGCTGATGAAGCAGAACGTCGGGCACGCGCGCATGCGCACCACGCGGCGGCGGTTCGGCTCGAGCCGGCTCTGGGTCTACGGGCGCAAGAACGAGCCCTGCTTCGAGTGCGGGACGCCTCTCGACATGCGCCGCCAGGGCGAGCAGGGGCGCTCGACCTATTTCTGCCCGCGATGCCAGGCCGGATGAGGCAGAACGCGACCCACCAGATCGCGACCAAGGGGTCACGCCACGGCGTGGATGAATGCTTTCGCCGGACACAGACAATGACGTAGGCTGATCGCGCTCCCTGATGGCTGATGTACCCGACGCGGGAGGCTTCGACCTCTACGACGACGAAGAGGATTTCCGCACCGTCGTCGACACGAGCTTCTGGAATCAACCGAAGATTCCCGACTACACCCCTCTTGCGCACTTCGGCCGCTTCGAGATCCTCGGCCGGATCGCGCGCGGAGGCATGGCGGAGGTCTACCTCGCGCGGGAGTGGGACGAGGCGGGCAAGGCGCGCCACCTGGTGGTGAAGCGGGTCCTCCCGGAGATGGAGGACAACCCCGATCTGCTGCGCATGTTCCTCGACGAGGGCCGCGTCGCGACGCGCCTCTATCACCAGAACGTCTGCCACGTCTACGAGAGCGGCGAGATCGACGGCGTCGCCTTCATGGCCCTCGAGTGGGTCTGGGGCCCGGCGCTCGAGCACGTCGTGGAGCGCGCGGGGGCGCGCGGCGGGTGCATTCCGTGGCCGGTCGCGGTGGAGATCGTCGCGCAGATGGCCGCCGCCCTGCACTACGTGCATCACGCGAAGGGCGTCAACGGCAAGCCGCTCAACATCGTGCACCGCGACGTGAGCCCGCAGAACATCATGCTGCAGTGGAACGGCACCGTGAAGCTGCTCGACTTCGGCATCGCGAAGACGTCGAGCGACATCACCACGGGCGGCGCCGCGGTCGGGAAGTACGGCTACATGTCGCCCGAGCAGGCGCAGTCGCAGCGCGTCGATCCGCGCTCGGACATCTTCGCGCTCGGCATCGTGCTCTACGAGGCGCTCACCGGGAAGGCGCTCTACGACCGCCCCACCCTGCTCGACACACTGAGCGCGATCGTGCGCGAGCCGGTCCCGTCCCTCAGGGCCGAGCGGCCGGAGCTCCCCGACCAGCTCGAGTCGATCGTCAAGCGCGCGCTCGCGAAGGACCCGGCGCACCGCTTCCAGTCGGCGGGCGAGATGAAGGCGGCTCTCAAGCAGGTGCTGCGCGCGAACGGGCAGGTCGTCACGGACCAGCGCGTCGCGCTCTTCCTCGAGGGGCTCTTCACCGATGAAGACCGTCAGCCCCTTCGCGAGAGCAACCGGGTGCTCACCGGTCAGTTCACGCCGCTGAGCCCGGAGCAGGCGAGCGCGGCCCTCTCCCAGAACGTCACCTACCAGACGTTCGACCACTCCGGCGGCTCGATCGCGCCGAGCGGTCGTCCGTCGGCGGCGCCGAAACAGATCCCGACGCCCGTCCTGGTGCTCGGGCTGATCTTGATCGCCCTGGTGATGGGCGGGCTCGGCATCGGGCTCGCCCTGCTGCTGATGTCGTAGCAGGCAGCGGAAGAGCGCGAGCGTTCTTCAGCTGCCTGCCCCTGCCCTTGCCCTTGCCCCTGCCCGCGAACCGGCGGTCAAGAGCGCCGCCTCAGAGGGCGGTGCGCAGGAGCAGCTCGTCGTTGCTCGCCGCGCCGAGCTTGATCGCGCGGAAGGCGACGCTGCTCGGCGGACGGGTCGTGGTCGTCACCAGGTACTGGAAGCCGGGCGTCTGGGTGCTGTCCTCGAGCCAGCTCACCAGGCGGTAGAGCGCGTCGTAGTGGGAGCGCGCCAGGTCCGCCTCGCGGGGGCTGTCGTGGATCCAGAAGCCGGGGAGCGCGGCGTTGCCTTCGCTCGCCAGGATCAGCGCGGTCAGATCCAGGGCCAGGGTCTCCATCACGCGCATCGCGGGGCTCGTGCCGCGGCGACCATCGGCGTGGCGGATACCGGCCTCGAAGCCGGTCGCGCCCACCGCGAAGCGGCCGCGGCTGTCCTGGCCCGCGAGGCGGCGCACCACGAAGTCGTAGGTGTCGCGCACACGGCCGATGGCCTTGGCGTGCGTCTTCAGCGCGCGCTCGCGATCGGCCCGCGCCGCGGCCAGCTCCTTCTGCACGACGGCCAGCTCCTCGCCCAGCTCGCGGCGCCGGTCGAGCTGCCGAGCGAGGTCCTTCGCGCGGCCGAGGCGCTCGCGCGCGTCCGCCCACGCGAGCCGCGCCTTGCGGGCTCCGTCGCGCTGCTTCTCCTGGGCCTTCTCGAACCGCCGCTGCGCCGTCTCCGCCCGCTTCTGGGCTCTGGCGTGGGCCTTCTCCTGCTTGGCGATCGCCCGCTGCGCGGTCTTGACCGGATCCCGGCGCCGACCGCTCGGGGTGTGCGCGAAGGCCTGCTCCGCCGAGCTGTGGCAGAGCCCGCAGTCCGCGTCGTCTCCGGCGAAGGACTGGAGCGCCTCGAGCCGCGTGCGCTCGACCGCTTCGGCGACGCGCGCCTCCACCAGGGCGCCGCGCGCCTTCGCGATGCTCTCCGGCTCGGCCGCCGCGGCCTCGAGCGCGTCGACCTCCGCCTCGAGCTCCCGCACGACGGCCGCGACCATCAGCGGCTGCCCGACGAGCTCGGACGCCTCGCCGTGTCCCTCGCGCTCGAGACGGCACGAGAGCCACGCGACCTCGCGCTCGCAGTCGGCGAGCTTGCGAATGGTCTGCTTCTCGCGGTGCTCGAGCCCCGCCACCACGTCTTCGGTCGCGAGGTCCTCGTCGGCGCGGACATGGAGGAGCGACCGGATCGCGCGCACCCGCTGGATCTGGGCCACCCGGGCCATCTTGCTGCTGGGGGTGGCGTTGCGGTCACGCCAGCGGAGCGGCCCGCCGAAGCGCCGCTCCTGATCGCGGCTCATCCAGGCGAGGGCGGCGAGCCACGGATCGCCGAGCGGACGCAGGGTCTCGAGCGCGTCGCCGAGCGTGCCGCGCAGCGCGTCGAGGAAGTCGTCGTAGCCGCCGTCCTCGCTCGGCTCGAGCACCTCCTCGAGGAACGAGGCGCGCAGCGCGGACGAGCCGCGGGACACATCGAAGGGTCGCCGCACGGCCCACGGCTCGCCGTCGACGAAGACCTCGGCCGCGACGTAGCCATCGGGGAACTTCGCGACGAGCGCCTGGGCGTCGTCGGGCGAGGTCACGTCCGGCTCGCCGAGCACGTGGCGCAGCATGCGGACCAGCAGCGTCTTGCCGGCCCCGTGGCCGATCTTGCTGCCCACCCGCTCGTCGGGCTCCGCGTCGGGCGCCCACACCACGTTGAGCCCGGGCTGGAGCGTCAGCCGACGCAGCTCGCGGCCGGGCGCGGCGAAGATCGCCACGTGACGCAGCCACACGCGCGGCTCCGTGCGGGCGGGATGAGGGACGAAAGGCTCGTCGAGCGAAAGGAAGGTCTGCGTACCCACGATGGCCGGGCACGTTACTCGCCGCCCCGGCCTCGGGCCACGGCTTTCCGGCGTGCGCGCGCGATCGATTTTCTCCCCGTTTCGGGGCACTCACCCACAAGCCCACGGAATCACGCGTCTTCCCTCCGAGGTAGCCTCCACGACCCATCCAGCCTGTGGGCGATCGCCAGTGGCCGATGGCGATCGCCTCGGCGGCACGGGTTGCGCGGGGCTCGGAGGGCCCCACATCGTGACCATGGCGGGGGACACACGAGTGGCCGTGGTGAGCGGCGGCAACCGGGGCATCGGCCGCGAGATCGCGCGCGGGCTGGTCGAGCGCGGCTTCGACGTCGTGGCGACGAGCCGGACCGAGGCCGGCCGGGCGGACGTCGAGGCGGTCGGCGCGCGCTGGCTCCCGCTGGACGTCTCGCGAAGAGACAGCGTCGGCGCGTTCGGCGAGGCCGTCCGTGGCGTCGACGTGCTCGTGAACAACGCGGGCGTGGCGCTCGACGGCTTCGACGCGGAGGTCGTTCTCCAGACGATGGCCGTGAACTTCCTCGGCGCGATGCACCTCACCGACACGCTCCTGCCCAAGCTCCGTTCGGGCGGCCGGGTGGTGAACGTCTCGAGCGGCATGGGTGAGCTGTCGTGCCTCGGTCCGCGGCTGCGCGCGCGCTTCGCGGACCCCGACCTGACCCGCGAGGATCTGGTCACCCTGGTCGAGTCGTTCGAGCGAGACGTGGAGAGCGGCGCGCACACCGAGCACGGCTGGCCCTCCTCGGCGTACCGCGTCTCGAAGGCGGCGCTCAACGCGCTCACGCGAATCTACGCACGAGAGCTCGCGGAAGACGCCCGGCGAATCCGCGTCAACGCCGCCTGCCCGGGATGGGTCGCCACCGACATGGGCGGGCCCGGCGCGCCGCGCAGCCCGGCGGAGGGCGCCGTCACGCCGCTCTGGCTCGCGAGCGAGGCGCCGGGCGAGCTGACCGGGAAATTCTTCCGGGATCGCGCAGAAATCTCATTCTGAGACCCTCAAGACGGCGCGCGATCAGCCGATTTCCGTCCTCGAGATGAAAGGTGAGCCGGTCCAACTCGAGCTCGAAGCGGGGTCCGTCCGACCGCCGCTCCCCCGCTCCTTCCCGCCCGAGCGGCGGCGCCCGCCCACGCGGACGAGCCGCCCCGCGCCCGAGCGACGTCGGCGCGGCGACTTCTGGAGCCGGCTCGTCCCGAAGGTGGCCGCCTGCGCGTGGGCGTTGCTCGCGATCGCCGCGGGGTTCTTCGCGTCGGCCCAGCCGCCCACCCAGCTCGGCTTCTTCGCGCGGCTGTCCACGCGCGTGGTGCGATCCTACTGGGATCGCGGTGACCTCGGGGTCGCCCTCGCTTGCTGCGGCGGCGCGTGGGCCCTGTCGCTCTTCGCGATGATCGTGCACTCGCGCCGCGTGGGGCGCAGCGACGACCGCGTGCACGTGCCGACCCTGCTCGCGGGCGTCGTCGCCTCGCTCGGCATCGTCGCGGTCGTCGCCATCCTGGTGTGAGCTCTCAGGCGCTCGCGCCGCGCCTGCAGCTGCTGGGTGGGCGAGGTGACGCGGAGTGAGCGTGGCGGTCGGGATCCCGCATGGAGATCCTGGCCGTTCCTCATGTGACCTCGCGGCGGTACCCTCGGCCCCCGTGAAGGTCCCGCTCGACGATCCCTTGCGCGTACTGCCGCTGGACGGCGTGTGCGTGGTGATGCCCAGCGAGACCCCGCGGGTCGAGGGGATACGCCGGCTCCGCCGCACGCTCCTTCGTCACTACGGGGACGGGGCGCTGAGCCTCCTGTTCGTGGTGCCGAGCAAGGTCGGCATCCCGAGCGACGAGACCCGCGGCGAGGTTCGCGCCCTCCTGTCCGAGCTGGGCCCTCGCCTCACCGCCGTCGCGGCGGTCATCGAGGGCACCGGCTTCGGCGCCTCCGCCAAGCGGAGCGTGCTGACCTTCGTCACGAGCGTGCTCGCGAGAGGCGCCACCGTCGTCCGGGTCTTCGCGAACGTGGACCCAGCCGCGGAGTGGATCGCCGAGAGCGCCGCGTCCGACGCCTGGAGCCCGGATCTGGAGGTGCTGCACGCGGAGATCGCGCGCGCCCGGATTCAGGCCACCGGAGAGTGAGACGACGACCGATCCGGCAGCACGGGTGGTCCGTATGACCGGGACGGGGAGGGACGAATGGAGACCAGGCGGCGCGTCGAGTCCATGCTCGACTTCGAGAGGTGGTCGGGTGAGGCGTGGGTCGTGACCGGAGCGACGCTCCGCGAGCGCCTGAACGAGCCCTACCTCCTGCACGTCGACGCGCTCACCGCGGAGCCGATGGCCGACGCGGCCGCGCTCCTCGGCTCGCCGGTGACGCTGACGCTCGACCGGCGCGGCGTGGTCGCGCACGTCTGCGGGTTCGTGACCATGGTGCGCGATGGGCTCGACGCCGAGCACCGCAGCGGGGCGACGTTCATGGTCGAGCCCGCGCTGGCGGCGCTGCGACACCGGACCGACTCGCGCATCTTCCAGAACCTGACCGTGCCGCAGATCCTCGAGCAGGTCCTGAGCGCGGACCTCTCGCGCTTCGGGCGCGCCGTGGAGCTGCGCCTGGCCGCGAGCTACCCGCAGCGCGAGTACACGGTCCAGTACCAGGAGACCGACTTCGACTTCGTGCACCGGCTCATGGAGGAGGAGGGCATCGGCTACGCGTTCGAGCACGACGGTGACCAGGAGCTGATGGTGCTCTTCGACCAGCCGGCCCACTTCGTCGAGCTGGAGGGAGAGGACGCGAGCACGCTGCGCTTCGTGGAGCGGCTCGACGAGGAGATCGCCAACAGCGAGGGGGTCTCCCGCTTCGAGGGCGTCGCCCGCGTGCGTCCCAACCGGGTCGCGACGCGGCACTTCGACTGGACCCATCCGTCCGTGCCGATGGAAGGCAGCGCGGAGATGAGCGACCCCTCGTGGCCCGCGCTCGAGAGCTACGTGCACGACGCGCCGCTGACGTTCCACAGCTACGACCACACCTACGGCGCGCACAACGCGAACGATCAGCTCCGACTCGAGGCCGAGCGCGCGCGGCGGGACGCGCGGCGCAGCGACGGCACCAGCTCCGCGCTCGGCATGCGCGCCGGCCGCCGCTTCACGCTCGCCGGTCACCGACGCGCCGACCAGGACGGCGAGTGGAGCGTGGTCGGCGTCGAGCATCGCTACCTCGACCACGTGCGGGACGCGAGCGCGACCTACCTCAACCGCTTCCAGGTGATCCCCGCCGCCGTGCCGTGGCGCCCGGACCGCACGCGAGACCGGCCGCGGATCGTCGGTGTGCAGACCGCGAGCGTGGTGGGCCCGGCCGGCGAGGAGATCCACTGCGACGTGCACGGGCGGATCAAGGTGCAGTTCCACTGGGACCGCCTGGGCACGCGCGACGAGCACAGCTCGTGCTGGATCCGCGTCGTGCAGACCATGGGCGGCGCGGGCTGGGGCTTCTCGTTCATCCCTCGCATCGGCATGGAGGTCGTCGTGACCTTCGTCGAGGGTGACCCGGACCGGCCTCTCGTCACGGGCGTCGTCTACAACGGCGAGAACCCGTGCCCGTACGAGTTCCCCGCCGACAAGACGCGGCTCACGCTCAAGACCAACTCCTCGCCGGGCGGCGCCGGCTTCAACGAGCTGCGCTTCGAGGACCGCGCGGGCGAAGAGGAGATCTGGCTCCACGGCCAGAAGGACTGGAACACGCTCATTCTGCACGACCTGACGCGGAAGGTCGGCAACGACGAGGCGCAGGAGGTCGTCGTCGATCGCACCCGCAAGGTCGGCCACGACGAGACGGTGGAGGTCGGCAACAACAAGATGAAGCGCATCGGCGTCGACGAGACCGAGCAGGTGGGCAACAACCGCACGCGCGAGGTGGGCAAGGTGGAGCAGATCACGATCGGCACCGATCGGATCAAGAGCGTCGGCGCGAACGAGACCGTGACCATCGGGCAGAACGCGACCCAGAGCATCGGCCAGAACCTCTCGCAGACGGTCGGCGCGAGCCTGTCTCAGACCGTCGCCCAGAGCGTGAGCGTCGACGTCGGCGCGAGCGCGGCGCGAAACGTCGTCCAGAACGACGCGCTCAAGGTCGGCGGCAACGCGGAGATGGAGGTCGGCGAGAACCTGAGCCAGACGGTGCGCGCCAACCTCACCCAGCGCGTGAAGGCGAACGCGTCGAGCGACGTCGGCGGCAACCGCAGCTCCAAGGTCGGCCTGATGGACACGCTGCAGGTGACCGGCATCCGCAACGTGACCGTGGGCGGCGCGAGCACCGAGCAGGTGGGCCTGATGAAGCGCATCGACGCAGGCCAGAGCATCACCCTCTCCTGCGGCGACTCGTCGATCACGCTCGAGGCGTCCGGCAAGATCTCCATCAAGGGCAAGGCGGTCGAGATCAACGGCGACGACACCGTCGCCCTGACCGCGGGCCTCATCACGCTGAACTGATGACGACGGCAACTCCGTTTCCGGTCATCCCGCCGCCTCAGCTCCAGGTGTTTCGAAACCTGAGCGGCTTCGACGCGTTCGTCTGCGACAAGATGGCGCCAGGGCGAGCGCTCACCGACGTCGTGACCCTCAAGGGCTCGTTCGAGCTGAGACCGGACGTCGTCGAGGAGACGACACCCAACGAGATCCAACTGGCGGACCGCGTCCACGACGCCGAGCGGGCGGAGCTCTCGAGCCTCGCGGCCGCCGGCGAGGTGATGCTCGAGAAGCCGACCACCGACCTCTATCTGACCGGGCCCGCGCGCACGCACGACGGTCGACCGCGGGATCGATGGGTGGCTGGCGTGGCGGCTCGATCGAGCCGGGGACCGGTCGTGTCTCACGCGCTCGTCGCGACCGGCCCGCGGACGTGGACACACCGGCTCGGCCTCGGCTGGAAGCTCGGCGATCCCACGCCGGCCGCGGCGGTCCCGCTTCGGTACGAGCTGGCGTGGGGAGGAGCGTACCCGGCGGGAGAGGACGCTCGATGGGTGACGCACGAGCCGAACCCCTCCGGGCGGGGCTTCGTGAGCGAGGCTGAGCTGGCTCGACACGATCCGCTGCCCGCGCCCCAGTGGGAGCTCCCGGACCACCCCACCGGACGGCCCGGACACCCCCGACCGCTCGCGGGCTTCGGCCCGATCGCGAGGCCGTGGTCCTCGCGCCTGCGGCACGCGGGCACCTACGATCAGGCGTGGCTGACCGAGGCGCACCGCGCGCGTGAGCGGGGAGAGCTGGTCGACTATCCGGGCGACTTCGATCCCCGGTTCTTCCTCTGCGGGCCGGAGGCGCTGCAGGCGGAGGCGCGGTGGGAGGGCGACGAGCGGATCGTGCTGGAGGGGCTCGTCGAGGGCCACGAGCGTCTCTTCACCCAGCTGCCCGGCGTGCGGCTGCTGGCCAGCGTCACCCGAGGAGCGCGGGTCTGGGCCGAGGAGCCGATCCCACTGGACACGGTGCACATCGACCTGGACGCGGGCCTCGTCCACCTCATCTGGCGGCTCGCCCTCCCGCACGCGCGGGGCATCCGCGGGGTCGTGGTCGGAAGGGAAGATGCTTCATGAGCAAGGCACCGCACGTGGCCGACGCGGAGTCGAGCTTCAAGGTCACCAACATCTCGCCGGACTTCTGTCGCGTGGGCGACAAGGTCGTCCCGTTCGACATCTCGCGGACGCTCTCACCCGAGAAGAGCGGCTACTCCAGCACGGTCCTCGCGCGAGGCGAGAAGGTGCTGATGGTCGCGAGCGTGATCTCCGGCGTCGAGGGCGACGCGGGGGAGGGGATCTTCTCTGGCGTGGCCCTCGGGGCGGGCACCGTGATCATGCAAACCGGAGAGGGCACCGTGCTCGTCGAGGGACGCGCGGTCTGCCGCCACGGCGACCTCTGCTGGATGAACGCCAAATGACCGAGATCTTCAGGGCAGTGGTGAATGGCCAGGTCGTCTACGGCGACAGCGCCGCGCTCGGCAACGTCCCCGGGCGCGTCTCGAGCAAAGAGGTGGCCCTGGCCGCGCAGAAGGCCAAGGAGGAAGAGATCGCCGCGGACCGCGAGGCCGCGAAGGCCGAGGTCGAGGCCGAGCTGGAGAAGCTCGACGAGCAGCAGAGCGACGCGCTCTCGAAGCTGCAAGCGGAGCGCGCCGAGCTGGGCGAGCAGCTCTCCGCCGCGCGCCAGGCGTCCTACGAGGCCCAGCGCCGCCTCAACGACGCGATCGGCGAGGCGAACTCGTTCCTGCGCAACGTGGACCTCGGCCAGGATCTGATCGACATCGGCAGCATCTTCGTGCCGGGCGGCGTGGGCGTCCGGATCGCCCTGGTCGGCGTCGGGATCGCCAACGACGCGCTCCGCCCCGGCGGCTTGAACCCGGTGGGGCTCGACGGCGCGAACGCCTTCGCGAGCGGCGTCGACGTCGCCTCGAGCGCGGTCGACGCGAGGACGGCGGCGGAGCTCGCGGCCCGCCGGATCCCCTCGGGAGCCATCCGCGCGCCCTTCGCGGTCGGTGGCCAGCTGGCCGGCGGCGCGGGGAGCTTCGCGTCGGCCGCGCTCTCCGATCCGACGCGGTTCTCCTACGTCTTCGATCGCGCGTCCGTGGAGGCCTTCGCCGAGCAGCTCCGAAACTACGACGTGTCCTTCCTGCAAGACTATGTCGGCCAGCACACCGGTTGGGACAAGTACCAGCTGCAGTCGGCGCTCGACGACGCGAACATCGCCATGCGGGGCGAGGAGATCGCGCAGGAGAAGTACGACGCGAAGAACCAGGAGATCGATGATCTCATTCGGGCGCAGGCGGACTACTCCCGGAGGGTCGCGGTCGAGCTCCGCAGCGCGGCCTTCGTACGGGTTCAGCGAAAGCACGGCCTGCCGACCGAATGAGGGAGCACCGCGCTGACCGCGGTCACCACCACGAGCGCGACCATGCGCGTCGCGATCTGGAGCACTTCGAGTGAGGCGTACGCCGCGTCGAGACCGATGAGCGGGCGGAAGGAGAGGTCGTCGGCGACGGCTCGGCCCGCCTCGATCCCCGCTCGGTCCTCGCGCAGCGCGATGGGGCCTCGCCAGCGGGAGCAGGGGCACGCGGGCGTCAGGCGGTGGCGCGGCGCCGGAGGTGGTCGAGGGCGACGGCAGCGATGATGATCGCGCCGACCAGGATCTCCTGCACGTAGTTCGGCACGCCGCTGAGGGTGCAGCCGTTGGCGAGCACGGCCATGAAGAACGCGCCGAGGAGCGCGCCGGCGATGCTGCCGCGGCCGCCGCTGAGGCTGCCGCCGCCGATCACGACCGCGGCGATGACGTCGAGCTCGAGGCCGATCGCGGTGGTGGGGTCGCCCACGGTGAGCCGGCCGAGCTGGAGCACGCCCGCGAGGCCGGCGAAGGCGCCGGCGAGCACGTAGACGAGGAGCTTCACGCGCTCGACCGGCACGCCGCAGAGGCGCGCGGTGGGCTCGCTCGAGCCGATGGCGAAGGTGTGCACGCCGAAGACGGTGCGGCGCAGGACGAGCGCCATGATCACCGCGAGGATCAGCGTGATCCAGACGCCCTTCGCGAGGAGCAGCCAGCTCGGGTCGGGCGTCTTCGTCATCAGGTCCGCGAGCCAGCCCGCGTCGGCGTTGACGGTCTGCTCGTCGGCCAGGTACTTCGCCGCGCCACGCGCGATGCCCATCGTGCCGAGGGTGACGATGAAGGGCACGATCGACAGGCGCGTGATCAGCAGGCCGTTGATCGCGCCGAGCGCGGCGCCGACCGCGAGGCCGCCGAGCAGCGCGACCAGCTCGGGGTGCCCCTCGCGGAGCAGCACGGCGGTCACGACGGAGGCGAGGGCGATCACCGAGCCGACGCTCAGATCGATGCCGCCGCTCACCATCACCCAGGTCATGCCGATCGCGCCGAGCGCGACGATGACGGTCTGGGTGGCGATGGTCTTGAAGTTGTACGCGCTGAGGAAGCGGTCGGGGACGAGCGCCGCGAAGAGGACCATCACGAGCGCGAGCCCCAGCGCGGGCCCCGCGACGTCGAGCGCGCGTCGGAGCCGGCTCACGCCGCGCCTCGCGTGGCGACCTCGAGCAGCTCCACCTCGGTCCACTCGTTCGCCGGCCGCGCCTCGCCCAGACGGCCGCGGTGCATCACCGCGACGCGGTCGCAGACCCCGAGCAGCTCGGGGATGTAGCTGCTGACCATCAGCACCGACCGGCCCTGCGCGGCGAGCTCACCGATGAGCCGGTAGACCTCCACCTTGCTCCCGACGTCGATGCCGCGCGTCGGCTCGTCGAGCAACAAGACATGCGCATCTTGATGAAGGAGCCGCGCGAGCGCGACCTTCTGCTGGTTGCCGCCGCTCAGCGCGCTCACGGGCTGGCCGTCGTGGTCCATCTTGATGGCGAGCTTGGCCGCCCACTTCGCGGTGACGGCGGAGCGCAGGGTCCGGTCGATCCACCCGAGGCGTGAGACGGGCTTGCTGAGGGTGAGGTTCTCCGCGATGGAGCGGTCGAGCGCGAGCCCCTCCGCCTTGCGATCCTCGCTCACGAGCCCGAAGCCCTGCGCGATGCGAGCGCGGATGGAGCGGCCGCCGTCGATCACCCCGTCCACCGTGACGCTCCCTTCGCGCACCGCGTCGAGCCCCATCAGCGTTCGCAGCAGCTCCGTCCGCCCCGCGCCCACCAGCCCCGCGAGCCCGAGGATCTCGCCCCGCCGCAGGGTCAAGGTCGCCTCCTCGGGGAGCCGTCGACCGGCCAGGCGCGTGACCTCGAGGAGCGGCTCGCCCGGCGCGTGGGGAACGCGCGGGTACACCTCGTCCACCGCGCGGCCCACCATCTGCTCGACCAGCGTGGTGATCTCGGTCGCGGCGACCTCCCCGCGCGCCACCGTCTCGCCGTCGCGGAGCACGGTGTAGCGGTCGGCGATGCGCTTCACCTCCTCGAGGAAGTGGCTGATGTAGACGATCGAGACGCCGCGCGCGCGGAGCGTGCGGATCACCGCGTCGAGCTTCACCGACTCGGCCGCGCTCAGCGACGACGTGGGCTCGTCGAGCACCACCACCTTCGCCTCTCCCACGAGCGCGCGGCCGATCTCGACCAGCTGACGCGCGCCCGGGCCCAGCTCTCGCACGGGCCGGTCGGGCTCGAGGCCGGGGTGGTCGAGCACCGCGAGCGCCGCTTCGACGCGCGGGTCCCCGCGCACGATGCCGGCTCGGCTCCGCTCCCGGCCGAGCACGAGGTTCTGCGCGACGCTCAGGTCGGGCGCGAGGTTCAGCTCCTGGTAGATCATCGCCACGCCCGCGCGCAGCGCGTCGAGGGGGCGGCGCGGCGCGTAGTTGGCGCCGTCGAGCGTCATGCGGCCCGCGTCGGGCGCGTGCGCGCCGCTGAGCACCTTCATCAGCGTGCTCTTGCCGGCCCCGTTCTCACCGACCAGCGCGTGCACCTCGCCGCGCCGCACCTCGAGGTCCACGCCGCCGAGCGCGACCACGGCGCCGAAGCGCTTCTCGATCCCCTCCATGGAGAGGAGGACGTCGGTCATTCGCCCTCGAGGATCGAGAGATCGGGCGAGAGCAGCGCTGCGACCGCGGGCTCCTGCATGTTCTCGCGCGTGACCATCGTCGCGCCGGTGTCGATGCGCGCCTCCACCGTCTCCCCGTCCAGATGCGCGATCGCCGTGCGCACCGCCAGCTCGCCCATGCGCTCGGGGTTCTGCAAGACCAGCCCGTGCACCTGCCCCGCGCGGAGCGCCGCCACCAGCCCCTCGTTGGCGTCGAAGCCGACCAGCTTCACGTCGCCAGTCCGGTTCCCCTCCTGGAGCGCGCGCAGCATGCCGAAGGTCGTCGACTCGTTCGGGGTGAAGACGCCGTCGACCTCGGGGAAGCGGACCAGCAGGTTCTCCGCCGTCTGGTACGCGGTCTCGGTGGTGGCGCCGCCGTACTGGTTGTCGCTCACGATCTCGATGGCCGAGAAGCGCTCGCGCATCGTCTCGAGGAAGCCCGCCTCGCGGCGGCTCGTCGAGTCCGAGCCCTCCTGGTAGCGCATCACCATGACGCGGCCCTCGCCCCCGAGGAGCGTGTTCATGCGCTCGGCCGCGAGCACGCCGCCCTGGTAGTTGTCGGTCGCGACGAAGCTCACGAGCCCGTCCCACTCGATGCCGCTGTCGAAGATGACGACGGGGATGCCCTCGCCGGTCGCCTCCGTGGCCACGGGGACGAGCGCGGTGCTGTCGAGCGGCGCGAGCACGATGGCGTCCACCCCGCGGCTCACCATGTCCTCGACCACCCGCACCTGCGCCGCGCGGTCGTCCTCGCGCTGCGGGCCTTGCCAGAGGATCTCGACGTCGAGCTCGTTCCCGGCGCGGAGCGCGCCCGCGTGCACCGAGCGCCAGAAGACGTGCGTGGTCCCCTTCGGGATCACCGCGACGGTGCGACGGCCGCCCTCCTCCCCACCGCCCGACGCCTCACCGCCCGAGCAGTCACATCCGATCGCGAAGAGCGCCAGCATCGCCGCCAAGAGGACTCGCATGCCGGCGACGACAACCGACGGCGCCGAAAGTGTCAAGCGCGCGCGGTCCGCACAGGCTCAATGCCGCGCAGCGGAGCCGACGTGCGCGTCGAGCAGCACGCGCTGCGACGCCTTCAGGACGTCCTCCACGCGCCACGGCGCGGACCGGCTCGCGACCCCGGCCAGCCAGGGCGCCGCGCTCTCGACGTCGGCGAAGACGGCGTACGGCTCACGGCTCCCGGCCACCAGGAAGAGCGTGCTGAGGAAGGCGCGGAGCGTCGACGAGAAGAGGCCTCGCCCGCCGAGGACGAACGCGCTCCCGAGGCTGCCGGTCTCCGTCCCTCTCACGAGCTTGGCCGTCTCCTCGCGCAGCTCGTCGGAGAACGCGGGCATCCAGTGTTGAGAGGTGACGACCATCAGGAGCGCGACGCCGTCCGGGTGGGCGGCGAGCGCCGCATCGTAGGCGAGCCGGAGCGCGCGCAAGTGGTCGGAGGTCGGCCGCTCGCGCTGCACCAGAAAGACGAGGTTTCGCTCGATGGCGATCAGGGCGCCGCCGTCTTCGAACACCGTGCGTGGCACCACGACGACAACGGTGGGTCAGGCCGCGAGTTGAGCCACCTACGCGTGCAGGATTGTACGGCGTTCAGTCTCGTGAAGC
Source organism: Sandaracinaceae bacterium (assembly GCA_040218145.1). Lineage (GTDB taxonomy): Bacteria > Myxococcota_A > Polyangia > Polyangiales > Sandaracinaceae > JAVJQK01. Next base: position 78,205 of record JAVJQK010000014.1, read on the forward strand.
GTCGGGGTGGCCGATCCGTGTGAAGGTGTTGCATGCGCCACCTCTCGGTCGTTGCTCTGCTCCTCACACTCGGATGCCAGGGAGAGCTCATGGCGGACGACGCCGGGGGCTTCGAGGGCCGAACCGACGCCACAGCCCCGGACGGCGGCGCGATGGGCGACGGAGACGGCGGCCCACCTGGACCTGGCGACGCAGGACGGGTCGACGCGGCACCCTCGGACGCAGCGGCCCTCGACGCGGCCTCCTTCGACGCCGGACCCGTCGACGCCGGACCCGTCGACTCGGGACCGCCGCCCGGGCCGTCTTCGTCCCGCCACACACCGAGACCGCTCGGTAGCACCAGCGCGGATCGAGGCTTCTGGGAGTACCTCCCGCCTCGCTACGGCGATGGCGCCGGTCACCCCCTGCTGGTGTTCTTGCACGGGCTCGGCGAGAACGGCGACGGCGACCCGCAGCTCGATCGGGTGCTGCGCGTGGGGCCTCCCCGCCTCATCGAGGCCGACGCCTGGCCCAACGAGCGACCGTTCATCGTGCTGTCTCCGCAGAAGTCGGGCGGCGGCTGCCCCAACGCCAACGAGATCCAGGCTTTCCTCACCTACGCGATCGGCGCGTACGACGTCGACCCGGCGCGCGTCTACCTCACGGGCTTGAGCTGCGGCGGGATCGGCGCGTGGAACTATCTCGGCGCTCACCTCGACTCGCAGATCGCCGCGATGGTGCCGATCGCGGGCGACGGTCGAGGTGCGTTCCGACGGTCGGGATGCGCGCTCGGCACGACCCCGATATGGGCCTTCCACGGTGACTCCGACGGCACCGTCTCGCCGCGCGGCACCACCGAGCCGATGGCGGACTTGATGGCGTGCACCGACCCGGCGCCCGACGCGCTGGTGACGACGATCTACCCGGGCGTCGGACACAACTCGTGGCGTCGCACCTACGATCTGAGCGCCGGCCACGACATCTACGCTTGGATGCTGCGCTTCACGAATCCCTGAGCGCGGGCGGCGCGGGCTCTCGGCGCGTGACGCTCTGCGCGTCCCGGCTCGCGAGCACGCCGCCGATGAGCAGCACCGCGGCCACCAGCGCGGCCGCCAAGATCGTCGGCCACCTCGGGCCGCGCGCGGGCCCCTCGGTGGACACGGCGCGGCGGCGAGGGCGCGGGAGCAGGTTGACCACGGGATGCGCGTCCAGGCATGCCGCGAGCTCGCCCGCGCGATCGACCCGGTTCTCCCGCGACTTGGCCAACGCGCGCATGATCGTGCGGCGCGCCTCGCCCGAGAGCGCGCGAGAGACCGGGTGCGCGTCGATGGGCTTCGGATCGTCGAAGAGGTGCCGGTCCGCCCAGCCCGCCACGCCGCGAGCCGGCCGATACGGGGACTCGCCCGTGAGCATCTCGTAGGTCATCAGCCCCAGCGCGTACACGTCGGCGCGCGCGTCCACGCTCACCCCGCAGAGCTGCTCGGGGCTCATGTACCGCGGCGTCCCGAGGATCTCGCCGCGCAGGGAGATGTCGACCCGCGCGCCGAGCGCGCCCTCTTTGGCCAGCCCGAAGTCGACGACCTTCACGTCCGGCAGCGCGCGCCCCTCCCGCGGGGAGACGAGCACGTTCTCGGGCTTGAGGTCACGGTGCACGATGCCGCGCGCGTGCGCGTGGTCGAGCGCCGCGGCCACCTCGGTGACGACGTGTCGGACGAGCGGGAGCGGCATCGGCCCACGCCTCATGCGCGCGGCGAGCGACTCCCCGTGCACGTACTCCATCACCATGGCGAGCGCGCCATCCGGCAGCTCGCCGAGCGCATGGAACCGGATGATGTTGGGGTGGCGGAGCTTGGTGACGAGCTCGCACTCGCGCACGAAGCGGGCGCGCGTCGTCGTGCCGAGCGCGGCGTGCGGGTGCAGCACCTTCACCGCCACGTCTCCGCCGCCGTCGAGCCGCTCCGCGCGGTACACCGTGCCGGTCGAGCCCGCGCCGAGCGCCTCCTTCAGACGCCAGCGGTCGTGCAGGGTCTGATCGTGTCGGCGCGCCCAGCCCCGCGGCGACTGCGGGAGGCTGGAGGGCGACGTACTTCGGTCGCACACGCTCATGGCCTCCAGACAGACGCGCGACGCCGAATATTCGGCTCACGTGCCCTCCCCTCCGCGTCGCCCCATACTGGGTGAGCATGATGATCTTCCTCGAGCCCGCGCTTCAGGTCTTCGCCGCGATCGCCTTCGGGCACGTGTTGGGGCTGGGAGAGCTGCTCGAGCGACGAGGCTATCGCTGGTTCCGTGGCGCGCCGCTCGCGCTGGGCGTCGCCGGGGGCGTGCTCGGCGTGCTCATGCTCCTCCTGTCGACCGCGGGCGTGCATCACTTCTGGCTCGCCGCGCTGACCAGCTGGGTGTTCCTCGGGCAGGTGCGTCACCGCGGCCGCGCCGTGATGGCCGCGATCCTCGTGCTCTACCTCGGCGTGTGGACCGCGGGCCTCGACAACCTGGACACGCGGGCGCTCGCGGGTCTCTTGGCCGGCTTGATGGGCGTCGGCGTCCTGCAGCGGCTCTTGAAGCGAGCCCGACCCAAGCTCCCCGACACCGTCGTCGAGGAGCGCTGGGCCTGGTACGCGGTCGTGGCCGGCTACCTGTTCCTCGTCGAGATGGACCTCGGCTTCGCGTGCGCCGTCTGGGCGTTCCAGAGCGGCCGCACCGACGTGAACGCGAGCAAGCTCCGCTCGTGGGGCGTCAAGCCTCCGCTCTCCGCTCCCGACTGACGGCCGCGACGGCGTCATCGGACGCGCGCTCGGGGGACCTCTCGCGCGGCGCCGTGCGCGAGGGTGTAGAACCGCTCGCCTGGGCGCAACGCGGCCCGCAGGTCCCGGAGCGGGTCGAGCCGCCCCTCGTCGCTCAGCTGGAAGGTGCCCCAGTGCACCCCGAGGGACTCTTCGGCACGCAGCGCGCGGTGGGCGCGGGCGGCCTCCTCCGGGCTCATGTGCATGCGCGCGAGGAAGCGCCGCGGCCGGTAGGCGCCGATGGGCAGGATGGCGAGGCGGGGCGCGCCGAAGCGGGCCTCGACCTCGGCGAAGTGCGGCCCGAACGCGGTGTCGCCGGCGTAGTAGACGCGGCCGCTCGGCCCCTCGAGCACGAAGCCGAGCCAGAGGGTGACGTCGGCGTCGCCGAGCCCCCGCCGCGAGCTGTGATGGACGGGCACGCCGTGCACGCGGACGCCCGGGGCCACCTCGATCGCGCCGTCCCAGTCGAGATCTTCGCCGCCCTCGACGCCGCTCTCGCGGAGGAGCGCGGCGTTGCCCAGCCCGACGAGGATGCGCGGGCGATCGCGCGCCGCGAGCCGTCGCAGCGTCGGGAAGTCCATGTGGTCGTAGTGGTTGTGACTGACGAGCACGACGTCGATCGGCGGCAGGTCCTCGAAGCGGATGCCCGGCGCGCGCTGGCGCCGCACGCCCACGCCGAGCGGGCCGACCACGTCCGCGTAGACCGGATCGGTCAGCACGTTCAGCCCGTCCATCTGCACCAGCGTGGTCGCGTGGTTGATGAACGTGACGCGCAGGTGCCCTCCCCCGAGCCGCGTCGGCGGGGGCGCCCCCGGCGGCTCGTCGATCCAGTCCCACGGCCTCCGATCGGAGGTCAGCGCCCACTCCAGCAGCTCACCGACCTCGAGGGGCGGCGTGGGCGCGCGGTTGTGGAAGCGCTGCCCGTCGAAGTGATCGCTCCGCGGGCCGTCGTAGCCGTAGGTGGCGCAGCTCGACAGGAGCAGGACAGCGAGCGCGGGGACGCGAGGCGACACGCGGTGTCCTGAGGCCGACGGGCCCGCCTTGCAAGTCCCGCCCTCGGCGCGCTTTCCTCCCTGGCGAAGCTCGCGATACCGTGGGGCGGCCATGACGAAGAAGGTCGCCATCTTCTGGCCCGGCGACGCGCGGGCCATCCCCAACGAGCTCGCCGCGCCCAACGCCGAGGAGGCGACGCGGCAGCTCGAGAACGCGCTGAAGAAGCTCGGCCGCCAGCCCTACCGGGTGCCCGGCTTCCTCGCGAAGCCGCACGAGGCCATCACGAAGCTCGGCCCGATCGACGACCCGATGGTCGGCGTGTGCGTGCACTGGTTCTACGGGCCGCACACCACGGACGGCGTCGTCGGCAAGGACAACCCGCTGCTCTTGGCGAGCAACTTCAGCGGTCAGTGGCCGGGGCTGGTGGGGCTGCTCAACACGGGCGCCTGCCTCGAGTCGCTCGACCGCGCCCACTCGCGCATCTGGACCGACTCCCCCGACTGGACCGCCGACGAGACCTTCATGGCGCGGCTCGACGAGTGGTGCTCGAGCGGGGCGGTCCGCTACTCGGAGGAGGCGATCCATCGCCACGCGCCCATCAGCCACGAGGCCTCACAGCGGGCGCAGCGCGTGGCGCAGCAATTCCGCGAGCGACGCGCCTTGATCCTCATGCTCGGCGACACCTCGATGGGCATGATCAACGGCTACTTCGGGCCGCGCCTGTTGAACCAGCACGGATTCACCGAGCACAAGGTCGACCAGGCGTGGATCCTCGACCGCGGCCGCCGCATCGACGACGCGCGCATCGACGCCGCGCTCGCGTTCGTGAAGGACGAGGGCGTGACCTTCCACTGGAAGGAGGGCGACGACGCGCAGGACTTCACCGAGAACGACACCCGCGAGCAGCTGCGCGACTACCTCGCGGTGCTCGACCTCATCGGCGAGTTCGAGGCCGACTGCATGGGCTGGCAGTACCAGCTCGGCCTCATCCCGCTGCGCCCGCCCTCGGACTTCGCGGAGGGGCTCTTCAACTCCACCTGCCGCCCGGAGTCGAACGGCGACACCATCACCACCGCGACCGAAGCCGACCAGGGCAACGTGGTCCCGCAGGAGATGATGAAGCGTCTGTTGAAAGACAAGGGTCTTCACCAGGCGGTCATGTTCCACGACGTGCGCTGGGGCGCCGAGCACGAGGGCCGCTTCCTCTGGGTCCTGCTCAACAGCGGCAGCTGCGGCGCGTACGCGTTCAACCACGACCCCGACACGCTCGAGGGCGCGCACAGCTACCGGCAGCCCTCCCTCTACTTCCCCACGCCCGGCGGCACCTTCGCGGGCGAGAGCCTCCCCGGCGAGATGACCTGGGCCCGCAGCTACATCCGCGGCGGCAAGCTCTGGATGGACGTGGGCAAGGGGGAGGTCGTGAAGCTCCCGCCCGACGTGCGCGACGCGTGGTGGGAGGGCACGACCCGCCAGTGGCCCTTCATGGCCGCCGACATGGGCATCGGCCGGGACACGCTGATGGCGCACTACCTCTCGAACCACGTCGCGGTCGCGTACGGCGACATCTTCGAGGAGATGGTCGCGCTCAGTCAGGAGCTCGGCTTCTCCGTCCGCGTCCTGCGCGACCCGAGCTGACGCTCAGCCCGGGAGCATCTGGCGCAGGCGGTGGTTCTGGACCAGGCGCTTGCGCTCGGCCTGGTTGAGCGCCTCGATGGCGCGGCCGACGAGGATGTTGGGCACGAGCGCGACGAAGAGCGCCACGAAGAAGAGGAGCACCGACGTCGGGACGGCGGGGAACTCCACGAGCTGCGGGAGGATCAGGACCATGCCGCCCTCGAAGTCGAGGCTCGGGGGCAGCACGCCGACTTGCTGGAGACCGAGCGGGATCATCACGCTGAGCACGCTGCACGAGTTGATGAGGCCGCGCAGCTTCCAGTCGGCGCGCTGGCTGACGGTGAACGCCACCGCGGTCGCGCTGGCCAGCGCGGGCACGAGGAAGAGGGGCCCGACCACGCTGCTGAAGACGGCCAGGGTGGCGAAGGCGAAGGGCACCGCGGGGGCCACGAGCGCGCCGACCGCGCGCTGACTTCGCCACAGGAACAGGGCGCCGAACGCGCTGCCGACGAGCAGCACACCCAGGGCCACGAAGGTCGGCCAGTCGCGGATCCCCATCCACCAGAGGATCGGGAGCACCGCGGTGCCGGCCGCGTAGGCGACCGCGCTCCGGCCGTAGGCGTGCCTCGCGCCGCGCCGCCGCTCGACGTCGATCTCCCGCTCGACCTCGTCGGGCACGCGCGTCGCGTCGGCGTCGGTGAGGAGCTTCTCGATCATCCCGATCATCTCGCGGTTGCCGGGGTCGAGCACCGCGGCCGCGCCCAGCTCGCGCAGCGCCTGCACGCGCACGGTCTCGCTCGAGCCGATGCGCTCGCTCGCCATGGAGACGCGCGCCGCCTCGGCGTGCTGGGTGGCGACCTCCCGGCGGAGCTCCGCGTTGCGCTCGCCTTCGAGGTAGGCGCGCAGCGCGGCGAGCATCTCCCCCGCGTCCGCGAAGCGATCGTCGGGGGTGGGCGAGGTCGCCTGCTCGCAGATGGCGTCGATCTCGGCCGGGAACTCCGGGTCCTCGAGCCGCTGGCTCGGCCGCGCGTCGACGCCGTTGACGGTGGAGCGCATGCGGTCCCCCGCCGAGCCCCGGTGGAGCGGCTGGTGGGTGCAGACCTCGAAGAGGATCACGCCCAGGGTGTAGACGTCGGCGCGCGCGTCGATCTCGTCTCCGGTCGCTTGCTCCGGCGACATGTAGCCCGCGGTGCCGATCACGGACCCGGGCACGGTGTACTGCGGCGCGCCCTCGTCGGTGGTCGGGTCCGTCAGATCGCTGTCGGTGCGCAGCTTGGCGATGCCCCAGTCGAGCACGTTCACCTCGCCGTAGTCGCCGACCATGATGTTGGCGGGCTTGAGATCGCGGTGCACCACGCCGCGCGAGTGCGCGTAGGCCACGGTCTCGCAGACGCGCTCGACGATGGAGAGCAGCGCGCGGCGATGAAAGCGCTCTTGCAAGCTCCGGGTGCGGCTCGCGAGGCCGACCAGGATGCGCTGCAGGGTGATGCCCTTGACCCGCTTCATCGCGAAGTAGGGCTGGCCGCTCGGGGTGACGCCGAGATCGTAGACGGGCACCACGCCGGGGTGCTCGAGCTGCGCCTGGACGCGCGCCTCGCGAATGAACCGGTCACGCGCGGTCTGCCCACGCACCTCGGGGAGGAGGACCTTGAGGGCGACCTCCCGGCCGATCTGCGCGTCGAGGCAGAGATCGACGGTGCCCATGCCGCCCTGGCCGAGCTCGCGGCGGTGTGCGTAGCGCTCGTAGCCGAGGTCGGAGAGCTGGCGAGGGCTGGCGTCGACGTCGGGGACGGGCGCCTCGGACGGCAGGTCGCCTTCGAGGGTCTCGCTCTCCGGATCCTCGGGCAGCTGCCCATCGACTACCTGCCCGTCGACTACCGTGTCGGCTCCCCGGGCTGCCGGGCCGCCCGCCATCGTGCGCCAGTCGTCGTCCCCGTTGCTGCTCATGGAGGGATTGAAGCATCCCCGGCGCGAGCGGGACAGAGATCAGACCGAGCCGGGGCGGTACCAGTCGAACTCGTTGTCCCGATGGAAGCCCACGAAGGCCAGGCTGATGCTCGCCTCGAGCGCGCGCACGTGGTGCCACCAGCCCACGGGGAGGAACAGCGCGTCGCCCGGACCGAGCTCCACCAGGTGCTCACGCGCGTTCACCTGATCCCGCTCCGGATCCACCGCGGCGTACATCGCGGTGGCCCCCTCGAAGAGCGAGGTCTCCCAGGGCGCGAACAGCCGGAAGCGCTTCCGCCCCCGCAGCTGCACGAAGAGGATGTTGGAGGTGTCGTGGTGGAGGGGGGTGACCGTGCCGGCCGGACCGAGCCAGAGCGCGGTGCAGCCGCGGAAGCGGGTCGGGTCCAGGATCCCGTCGTCGAGCCGGAGGTCGTCGCGCACGCCCGCGAGGGCCGGATCGTCCAGGTTCTTGTTGTTCGCGACCATGTAGAAGTCGTTGGACGCGTCGGTCGCCTCGATGCGGTCGACGAGCGCGCGCATCGTCGAGGTGCGGGTGTGCTCGGCGCTCCGCATGTCGTAGTAGGGGTCGGCCTCGCGCCCCTCGGTGATGCGGACCTCGGCGTCTCCCCAGCGCGTGCGGAAGGTGTCGAGGGTCCACGCCGCGGCCGGCCAGTCGCGGGCGTAGCCCTCGACGAGGAGCGGCGAGCCGGTGGCGTAGAAGCGCTCGTAGAAGGTCCCGGCGTCGATGGCCTCGACGCGCGCGATGGGCTGCTCGGCCGTGTCGCGGGCGCGCGCTTGCATCTTCACGACCTGCCCGAGGCGGCGCGCTTCTCGCGCGTGTGCGGCGGCGGCGGCGAACACGGGCGAGGCGAGGATGGCGTCGACCCGCGACCCCGCCTCCTTCGGCGGGACGCCCTCCGCTTCGAGCGCGGCGCGCACCTTCTCCGGCGACGCGCCGCGGAGCAGGTTGTCGGCCGCCCACCGCCGCCACTCGAACGAGAGCACCGCGCCGGCCGCGCGTGCCTTGCGCTTCTTGGCCACGCGCTATTCGGGCGCCGGCATCGGCGGCGGCGGCATGGGCGGCGGCATCGGAGGCAGCGGTCGCCCGGAGTCCGGCGGCGGGCCGGCGTCACCTGGACCCGCGTCCACGGGCGGCGGCATCGGCGGCGGCGGCGGCCCGGCGTCGGGCATGGGCGAGACGATCCCCGAGTCCTCGGGCGGCCCGGCGTCCTGCGGCGCGGGCATCGGAGACGGAACCCCGGAGTCCTCCGGCGGCGGCGGCGGCATCGGGGCGATGATCCCGGAGTCTTGCGGGGTCTCGACGCTGCCGCAGCCGACCGCGCCCGCGGCGCTCCCGACGGCCACGCTGGCCGCGAAGACGGCGGCGCGCACCATCGCGGGTCCCTTGGGTTTCGGGGTCAATCCGTCGTCGGCCATCCGCGCGACTCTACAGCTTGTCAGCGCGTCCATCCACGGGTGACGGTTGGGGGCATGAGCGACCTCTTCCTCGGGATCGACGTCGGCACGGGCAGCGCGCGCGCCGGGCTCTTCGACGCGAGCGGGACGCGGCACGGCATGGGGGTCACCGAGATCCAGACCCACCGCCCGCAGCTCGACTTCGTGGAGCAGTCGTCGGACGACATCTGGCGAGCGTGCGTCGCCTCCGTCCAGGCGGCGATGCGCGAGGCGGGCGCGTCGCCCGATCGGGTCCGCGGCGTGGGGTTCGACGCCACCTGCTCGCTGGTCGCGCTCGACGCCGAGGACCGCCCGGTCACGGTGAGCCCCGGCGGGGACGACGCGTTGAACGTCATCGTGTGGATGGACCACCGCGCCATGGATCAGACCGCGCGCATCAACGCGACCGAGCACGACGTCCTGCAGTATGTCGGCGGCACGATGTCGCCGGAGATGGAGCCGCCCAAGCTCCTCTGGCTCAAGGAGCACCTCCCCGAGACCTGGGCCCGCGCCGCGCGCTTCTACGACCTGCCCGACTTCCTCGTGCATCGGGCCACGGGCGGGGACGTCCGCTCACTCTGCACGACCGTCTGCAAGTGGACCTACCTCGGACACGAGGCGCGGTGGGACGACACGTTCTTCCGACGGGTCGGGCTGGGGGACCTCGCCGACGACGACCACGCGCGCATCGGACAGACCGTGCGACCCATGGGCGAGCGCGCCGGGGGTCTGACCGAGGCGGCCGCGAAGGAGCTCGGCCTGCGCGCGGGGACGCCCGTCGGCGTCGCGATCATCGACGCGCACGCAGGCGGGCTGGGGCTGCTCGGGGCGCGCGGCGAAGGCGAGCCGCCGCTCGATGCCGCGGCGCTCGAGACCCGGCTCGCGCTGATCGGCGGCACGTCGAGCTGCCACATGGCGGTGAGCCGCGAGCCGAAGCACATCCCGGGGATCTGGGGCCCGTACTTCTCGGCCATGGTGCCCGGGCTCTGGCTGACCGAAGGCGGCCAGTCGGCGACGGGCGCCCTGATCGATCACGTCATCGAGTCGCACGCGCGCCACGCGGAGCTGGTCGCGGAGGCGAGGCGGGAGGGCACGAGCGTCTACGCGCTGTTGAACGCGCGGCTGGACGCGCTGGCCGCCTCGGTGGCGTTCCCCGCCGCGCTCACCCGCGAGCTGCACGTGCTGCCGTACTTCCACGGCAACCGCAGCCCGCGCGCCGACCCGAGCCTGCGCGGCATGGTCAGCGGGCTGAAGCTCGATGGATCGATCGACGCGCTCGCCCTGCTCTACCTCGCCACCGTGCAGGCCATCGCGCACGGCACCCGGCACATCGTCGACGCGATGAACGGGGCGGGCTACCGCGTCGACACGCTGGTCGCTTGCGGAGGCGACACGAAGAACCCGGTCTTCCTGCGCGAGCACGCCGACGCGAGCCGCTGCCGGATCATCCTGCCTCGCGAGCCCGAGGCGGTGCTGCTCGGCGCGGCGATGCTCGGCGCGACGGCCAGCGAGGCGGTGCCCGACCTGGTGGCCGCGATGAGCACGATGAACGCGGCCGATCGCGTCCTCGAGCCGGCGCGGGGAGACGTCGCCGCGCACCACGAGCGGAAGCACCGCATCTTCCACCGCATGCACGCCGACCAGCTCGCCTACCGCGCGCTGATGGACGGGTAGCTTCAGCTCGCGCGGGCCCAGCCTCGCTGCTCGAGCGCGCGGGCGGCGACGTCGAAGAGCGCCCGCCGCGAGAAGGGCTTGTGGAGGATCTCTCCTCCCAGGTGGTCCACGAAGCTCGCGTAGTCGCTCATGACCACCGACGCGACGTCCGGCCGGAGCGCGCGCGCCCGCGCGACGACCTCTCTTCCGCTGAGCCCCGGCATCACGAGATCCGCCAGCAACAGGTCCACCGGCTCCCCCGCCGCGAGCCGACGCAGCGCCGCCGTCCCGTCGCGCTCGCAGATCACCGAGGCCCCACGCTTGCGGAGCGCGTCGGTCACGAGACGCTGGGTGTGCCGATCGTCATCGACCACGAGCACGCGCGCGCCGAAGAGCGGCTCCGCCTCGGGGGCCACGTCCTCCCGCTCCGCGAGCGCGCGCGGGAGATAGATCTTGACGCAGCTGCCGCGGCGCATCTGGCTCTCGAGCGTCATCGCCCCGCCGGACTGGCGCACGATGCCGTACGCGCTCGAGAGCCCCAGGCCGCGCCCGCCGTGCTCGACCCGGGTCGTGAAGAAGGGCTCGAAGGCGCGCTCGAGGTTCTCCGGCGCCATGCCGTGGCCGTGGTCCTTCACGGAGACGCGCACGTAGTCTCCCGGCCCCACCGTCTGGCCCCCGCGCCGCAGCGGATCGGCGAGCGTCACCGCCCGCACGTCGACGTCGATGGTGCCACCGTCCGGCATCGCCTCGCGCGCGTTCTCGACCAGCCCCACCAGGACCTGCTCGAGCTGATCGCGGTCGATCTGGGCCGGGGTCGCCTCCGCGCACGCGCTCACCCGCAGGGTGTGACGCTCGCCGAGGGCGTGCCGCAGGGAGTCAGCGAGCTCCTGCGCGACTCGGCCCACGTCGTGCTGCGCCACCTGTCGCGGCTGGCGACCGCCGAACGCCACGAGGTGGTGCGTGAGCCCGGCCGCGCGATCCACCGCGTTCAGCGCCACCTCGAGCTCCTCGCGGCGAGGGTCACCGTGCGGCAAGTCGCTCGCGACGAAGGACACGCAGGATCGGATGACCATCAGCAGGTTGTTGAAGTCGTGCGAGACGGCGCCCGCCAGCCTTCCCACCGCCTCGAGCCGCTGCCCCACGCGGGCCTCCTGCTGCAGGTGACCGCGCTCGTGGGCGTAACGAAGGGCGCGCTCGAGGGTCGCGGCGTCGAGCCCGCGTGCCGGGAGGTGGTCGTCGGCCCCCGCGCGAACCGCGGCGGCGCCCTCGCCTGGGTCGTCCGAGATCAACGCGATGATCGGCGCCCTGGACGCCGCGCGCAGCCGTGCCACCCGCTCCGGCTCACCGGCCACATCGAGGAGGGCCACGTCGACGAGCCCCTCGTGGGTGATGGCTTCGGTGAGCGACGCGACCGCGCCGAAGCGCACTGGCCGCGGGCCGAGGTCCGCCAGCAGCGCCTCCAGCTCCGCCATCGCGCCATCGTCCTCGCCGACGTACAGCACGCTCAGTAGGGAGGGACGCTCGATCTCGCCGCTCTCGGTGACCCCGACCTGACTCATGGCGATACAATGCGGCGTGATCGGTCAAAGCCGTACGCGGGTTAACCCTGAATGAGTCAGCGGATGTCCCGCATCGACCCCGAGAGGGAGCCTGAGCTCCCTACGCGGTGACGTCGGCACGGGCCGCGAACAGGCCTCTCCGGTGGAGACCGTGGACGGGAGGGGTCGAGGTCAGACCGCGAGGAGCCGCTCGAGGGCTTCCCAGAGCCGATGTTTGGGCGCGAAACCGAGCGCCCCCGCCGCCTCGGCTTCCACGTGGTACGCCGGGTCGTCGTGCAGCGACATCAGCACGCAGCGCGCCGCAGACGAGCCGGACGTCATCTCGCGCACCAGCTCCAACCCGACGCCGTCGGGTAGGCCGAAGTCCACCAACACCAGGTCGGGAGCGGGGCGCTCCAGCGCCTCACGGGCCTCCGCGAGGGTCGTCGCCTCGGCGACCACGCGGGCTCCCTTGCGCGTCAGAGCGCGAGAGAGACCGGCGCGAAAATCGAGGTCGTCCTCGACCAGCATGATGGACATGTCTCGCATACGGTCTCCCTGGATTCAGCCTGGACGCCAGACCACCGCGCACCCATGGGGGAAAACCCGGATCCTCGCTCCGGATAACCCGGTTCAGGCGTCGACCAGGCCGTATCGCACGGCCAGGCGGGTCAGCTCGGCGACGTTCTTGGCGTCTAGCTTCTTGGCCAGCTGCGCGCGGTGCGACTCCACCGTCTTGATGCTGATGAACAGCGTCGAGGCGATCTCCTTGGTGCTCTTGCCCTCCGCGATCAGCTGGAGGATCTCGCGCTGGCGGTCGGTCAACAGATCGAGCGGCGTCGTGCCGATCGTCCCGCCGCCCACGAGGGTGTCGACGACCGCGCTCGCGACGCTCGGGCTGAGGTACTTGCCGCCCCGGTCGATCGCGTCGACCGCGAGGGCGAGCTCCTCCGGAGCCCCGTCCTTGAGCACGTAGCCACGCACCCCCAGCTCCAGCGCGCGGTGCACGTAGGCGGGCTCGGCGTGCACCGAGAGCACGATGACCGCGAGCTTCGGGTTCGCGGCCAGGGCCTGCTTCGCGACGTCCAGCCCGTTGAGTCCCGGCAGCCCGATGTCGGTCACCAGCAGGTCCGGCTCCAGCTCCTCGAGCAAGCTCAGCGCGGCCCTCCCCTCGCCCGCCTCCCCGACGACCTCCACGCGCGGATGCCCCTCGAGGAGGCGCCGCAGGCCCGCCCGGACCAGGCGGTGATCGTCGACCAGCACCGCCCGAAGCCTCACCCTACCGCCCCCAAACGAAGATGGTTGAGCCGACCCCCACCCCACGGGACACTGCGTGCGGTGGGAGAAGTCCAGGCGGTGGGAGAGACCACGACGCCTCATCATGCCACAGCGTGGACCCGCGGAGTGGCCGTCGCGGTGTGGTTGGTCGTCGTAGGGCCCGCGCTCGCGCTCTGGTGGGCAGCGGGGCAGCAAGCCCGAGAAGCGGACCGGGAGAGCGCCGAGAGCCTCGCGCTGGCCACGGCCAACCGACTCGAGGACTTCGTCGGCGCGCGCTTGCTCGCGGCGAGCGCCTTCGCCCGCACGCTGGAGGTGGACCCCGCCGAGGACGAGCAGGAATTCGCCGCGCGCGCGGGCCGGCTGACGCAGCGGCTCGAGGGTCTGCTCGCCCTCAACTGGATCCACCCCGACGGCACCATCGTCTGGATCCACCCCGCGGAGGCCAACGCGGAGGCCCGTGGGCGCAACGTGCTGCGTCACCCGGACGCCGCCGAGCACGCCCGAGAGGCGATCGACACGCGCCGGCCGACGCGCACGCCGTTCCTGGAGCTCTTCCAGGGGAACACCGGGTTCGCGACCTACATCCCGGTCGTGATCGACGGTGAGCTCCGCGGGCTCGTCAACGCCGTGTTCGACATCGAGGTGCTCGCGCGCTTGCTGCTCGAGGAGGACGGCGCGGCAGCGTACCGCCTCCGGGAAGACGGCGTGACGCTCTACGCGAGCCGCGGCGTGTCGGCTTCGGAGCCCGCGATGAGCCGACAGGCCCTGTACGTGTCGAATCGGCGGGTCGAGCTCGAGCTGGTTCGGCTCCCCGAGGCCCGCGCGCTCTCGTGGGTGCGCCACGTGCTGCTCGCGCTGGGCATCCTGCTCGCGCTGCTCGCGAGCGTCTTCGCGGCGCGCTGGATGCGGCAGGGCCACTCGATGCGGGAGCGGCTCGCGAGGGAGCGCCGCATCAAGCGGGAGCTGCGCGGCCTCTCGCGTGCGCTCATCGAAGCCCAGGAGCGCGAGCGTGGCCACCTCGCCCGCGAGCTGCACGACGACGTGGGGCAATCTCTCACCCTGGCCAAGCTCGTGGCGGCGGAGGCCCGGGCCGGACACCTGGACGAGCTCGAGCAGCTCGAGCGGGCGGTGGACGACGCGCTCGAGTCGGTGCGGCGGATCTCGCGCGAGCTCCGGCCGAACGTGCTCCACGACCTCGGCCTCGTCCCCGCCCTCCGCGCGCTGGTGAAGAAGGTGCGCGAGCGCAGCCGCCGGGAGGTCGTCGGTCGGTGGCCTCCGCGCGTGGAGCTCGACCCGGACCGCGCGCTCTGCCTCTACCGGATCGCGCAGGAGGCGCTCACGAACGCGCTCAAGCACGCCGACGCGTCACGCCTCGAGCTGGAGCTCGAGGTGGACGACGAGGAGATCCGGCTGCGCGTACGGGACGACGGCTGCGGCCTCCGGGCTCCGCGAGGGCCCACGACCGGCCTCTCGAGCATGCGCGAGCGCGCCGCGATGTGTGGGGGTCGCTTGCGCGTCGAGGCCCACCCCGACGGCGGCACCCTGGTGGAGCTGCGGATCCCCACCGATGAGGGCGACTCCGAAGCCTCGGTCCATGATTCCGCGGCGCCCCTCCATTGAGGGAGAGATGCGCGGGGCGAACCGAGTGAAACTTCGAGCGCCACCGCGCGTCAGAGCGGGAGGCCGGGGGAATACCGCGGCCGCCGCGGCCGTACCCTGGCGAGCCGACGAAAAACCACCACGGACCCCACGCATGCGCGCCATCGCCCTCTTCTCCCTGATGCTCACGTTCCCGGCGGGCGCGCTCGCCCAGGAGGGCGTCCTGATGACGGGCCTCGGTGGCCCCGCGGGCTACGGCGAGGGCGTGCTCGAGGCCAACGACGACGGCTCGAGCGCGGAGATCGACATCACGGCCGCGTTCCCGAACGGGCTCGAGTACTTCGGGCAGCGCTTCCGCTCGATGTACGTGAACAACAACGGCAACGTGACGTTCGGAGGGCCCACCGGCACCTACACGCCGCAGCGCTTCCCCCTCAACGGGAACCGGATGATCGCCCCGTTCTGGGGCGACGTGGACACCCGCGGCGGCGGACGGCCCGCGCGCAACGGCGTCTACTGGGACATCTCGCCCGGCCAGGTCGTCGTGACCTGGCACAACGTCGGCTACTACTCGTCGAGCAACGACCGGGAGAACACCTTCCAGCTCGTGATCCTCTCCAACGAGCTGCTCGACCAGGACGATCTCTGGCGCGTGCAGTTCCGCTACGCGCGCTGCGAGTGGACCACGGGCAACGCGAGCGGCGGCAGCGGCGGCCTCGGCGGCACGCCCGCCCAGGCCGGCTTCGACGCGGGCAACGGCCGCATCTTCGAGATCCTGCCCGGCTCCGGCACCGGCGCGGTGCTCAACCTCTGCGGCGCGTCCAACGTTGGCGTCAACGGCATCTGGGAGTTCGACATCTACCGCGGCACCCCGCAGGTCGCGAACCCGGGCGACCCCCAGGTCGAGACCCAGGACTTCTCGCGCTGACGCGCGTTCAGCCGTTCGGAGGGAAGAGCCTCCCGACGTCCAGCTCGATCTCCGCGAACGGCGCGAGGCGCGCGATGTCGCCGTCGCTGTAAGCCCCGTCGCGAAACCATCCGCCATCGCGGAGCGCGAACACCTCCACGATCCGCTCGACCGGGTCCACGATCCAGTAGTGCGGAACGCCCTCTCGCGCGTAGAGATCGGCCTTCGTCAGCCGATCGTGTTTCGCGTTCGAAGGCGAGAGGATCTCGCAGATCCAGTCCGGTCTCACCGCGATGGGGCGCTCGTCCCAGGGCTCGGCGAGTCGATCACGTCGCCACCCCGAGAGATCGGGCCGCACGACGTCGTGCTCGGCGAGCTGCACGTCCACGTCGGGGAGGATCCACCATCCCCCTGGGCCGTCGAAACCGTCGTCGTCGTCGAACGGCCCGCCCACGAAGCGTCCGATCGCTCGCGCGATACGATTGTGACGGGGGAGCGGCGCCGGCATCGTGTGGACCACGCCCGCGAGCACCTCTGCCCGAACCTCGTCGGGCAGCCGCCGAAGGTCGTCATAGGTCGCGAGCTTGCGCGCCGGATCCATGATCTGAGTATTGCACGGGCGTCAGAACTGGCCCTCGATCGCCAGGCCGGTGCCGGTGGGGCGGAGGCGGGCCGTGGCGGACTCGGGGTCGTCTCCCGCGGAGACGAGGTCGACGGTGATGAGGGTGAGGGCGGCCGCGGTGGCGACGCCCGCGACGACGTAGAGGGCGATGGCCGCGTCGGCCGCGTCGCGCGCGGCCTCGAGGCGACGGTGCTCGTCGCTGCCGCGGACCACGCGGGGTGGATCGCCGAGCTGCGCCCGGAGCGCGTCGAGGTCGGCCTGCGCCTCGAGCGCGAGGATCAGGCCGGCCGCGAAGGACCCGGCCGCGAGCGCTCCCGCCCCGACCCCGACCCAGAGCGCGGTGTGATCGGCCTCGACGGGAGGCGGCGGCTCGGGGTCCGCGGGCGGCAGAGCAGAGTCCCCTTCTTCGGTCTCTTCAGCTGGATCGCCCTCCGTGGCCTCCACCTCTTCTTCCAGCGCCAGCTCGCGCTCGAGCTCCTCGACCCGCCGCTCGGCGTACGCCTGGTAGCGCCCCGTGTCATCGTCGCGCGCGCAGGTTCGGTAGGCGCGCACGGCGCGGTCGCGGTGCCCACCCCAGCGGTCGTACGAGAGCGCGAGATTGCACATCGTCGTGACGCGCGGCGAGAGCCGGTAGGACTCGCGGAAGGCCGCCGCGGCCTCCTCGTAGCGCTCCTGCCGCAAGAGCTCGACGCCCTCCTCGAAGCGCGCCACGGAAGCGTCCGGCGCCTCCTGGGCGAAGGCCGGCGCCGCGGACAGGAGGACGAGGGAAAGGGCGAGCGCTCTCATGGCGATGGCGCCTCGATGATGCCACCCGACCAGGCGGGTGTCTCCGGCTCCGGCTCGGCTTCGGGCTCGGCTTCGACCTCGGGCTCGGCTTCGCCCCCGACCTCGGGCTCGGACTCGACCGCGGCGGTGGCGACCCGCGCCCGACCTCGCCCGCGCCGCCCGACCCGACCAGACACTGCACCCGCACCGCGAGCGGAGCCGGAAGCGGACTCGGAAGCGGACTCGGAAGCGGACTCGGCAGCGGACTCGGAAGCGGAGGCGGCAGCGGACTCGGAAGCGGAAGCGGAGGCGGCAGCGGACTCGGAAGCGGACTCGGAAGCGGACTCGGCAGCGGAAGCGGACTCGGCAGCGGAAGCGGACTCGGCAGCGGAAGCGGACTCGGCAGCGGAAGCGGACTCGGCCGCGACCCTCGGCTCGCCCTCCCCAGCCGGCTCCGTGCGGAGCAGCCGCCAGCTCGCGAGCAAGGCGGCGACGCCGACCAGGGCGAGCACCACGCCGAGCACCAGCGGCGTCCTCCGCCGCGGCGGCAGCGCGGGCGCCACCTCGGGCTCGTCTCCCGTGTCGACGGCCGTCGCCTCGGCCGTGGTCGCGCCGCCACCGCTCAGGCGGCCGGCGGGTAGGCCGCTGACGCCGCGCTCGTCGGTGGACGGGCTCGCGAGCGTGTCCTCGAGCAGGATGAGGGCCTCGCCCGCGTCGACGGGCCGGTCGGCCGGCTCCTTCGCGAGGAGCTTGCCGAGCAGGCGCGAGCACTGCCGGGGCGCGGCGTGTCGCATCGGGACGTCCACCGAGAGGATCTGATGGATCAGCGCGGCCGTGCTCGGCGCCTCGAACGGGAGCTCCGCGCAGAGCATCTCGTAGAGCACGACGCCGAGCGCCCACACGTCCATGCGGGGGGTCGGCGCCTCTCCCTGGAACTGCTCGGGCGCCATGTACGGGAACGAGCCGATGACGCGCTTGCTCTGGGTGATCTTCGAGCCGAAGCGCTCGTCCACCGCGGTCGCGAGGCCGAAGTCCAGGAGCCGCACCGCGACCGGGCCTCGGTCGCAGACGCCGATGTTCCCGGGCTTGACGTCGCGGTGCACGATGCCCGCCGCGTGCACGTCGGCGAGCGCCTCCGCGATGCCGATGGCCAGCTCCAGCGCGTGCTCCCGGCTGAGCGGCCCATCCTCGCGGATCACCTGGTCGAGCGGGCGGCCCTCGACGAGCTCCATCACGTAGAAGGGGCCCAGCTCCGGCTCCACGCCGAAGTCGGTCACCTGCGCCACCCGCGGGGAGCTCACCCGCGCGAGCGACTTCGCCTCGCGGCGAAAGCGGGCCTCGAGCGTCTCGTCCCAGCGATCGGGCCGGATCAGCTTCAGCGCGAAGCGCTTCTCGAGCTCGAGGTGCTCGACCTCGACCACCTGGCCCATGCCCCCGGCGCCGATCTCGCGGATCACGCGGTAGCGCTCGGCCAGCACGTCTCCCTCGCGCGCCCCCTTCCCGAAGAAGCTCCGGTCTTTCGTGTCCTCGGGCAACTGCGTCATCGGGAGGGAAGGAAGGTAGCAGACCGGGCGATCCCGCACCCGCGCCGGACCGCGGGTACCGTACCAGAAAGGGCGTCGCTCACCCTCCAGCGCGTCCTGCGGTGATGATAACTTCCTCGCCGTGCGCTTCGTTCCACTCTGCGCCCTGATGCTCGCCTCCTGCGTCCCCGGCTCCGACGACTTCGTGGTCGTCGACGACGCCGGCCGCGGGCCCTTCGACGCGAGCCTCCAGGACAGCGGCCCGCGTGATGGCGGCCCGCGTGACGGCGGTCCCCACGACGCGGGCCCCGGCGACGCGGGCGCGGACGGTGGCCCCGTCTTCACGCCCACCGCGCTCGACGTCGAGTGCGGCTCCGTCTGGACCGACAGCGACGGGACGGGGCCCTGCGCCGGGCGCGAGGTGGTCACCGTCGCCGTGCCGTTCCAGTGCCTCGACGTCGCCGTCGCCCGCGCGGCGGACGGGACGATCACCGCCGCCTTCAACGACAGCGAGGGGTTCGACGTCGGACGCGTCGGGACGGCGGTGTTCCACGAGGACGCCGCGGGCTCCGCATCTCCGGGCCCGACCATCGAGCCCGAGGCGACCTTCGGCGACGTCGTCGGCGTCGACCTCGCGCTCGCGACCGAGCCGCCCGACATTCATCACATCGCCTACTGGCTCCGCTCCGACTTCGGGCACGAGGTGCGCTATCGGCGGCTCCGGGGTGGCGTGTTCACGCCCGTGCAGACGCTCGAGACGGGGGTCGGGCGCACGGGGGTCGTGGACGTGGCGATCGACAGCGACCGCCGCGCGGTGGTGGCCTGGCACGACGACACCAGCGGGGAGAACGCGGTCCGCCGAGAGGTCGAGGGCGAGGCCTTCTCTCCCACGGTCAACGTCCGCACCGACGGCGACCCTCGGATCGAAGGGGGCGGCGCGGCCGCGCTTCACCCGGGCCGGAGCGGGCGGATGCACTTCGCCTACCAGTGGTGCATCAGCCTGGCGGCGAGCGCGCCCTCCTACAGCGTCGCCTCGGGCACGATGTGGTCCACGGCGCGGACCCTCGACAACCAGGCCATCGCGAACCGCGCCTCCGGGGTCGCGGCGGACGTGACCCTGGTCGGCGACGAGGTCGTCGTGGCGTACCTCGACTGGATCGACGGGGTGGGCGAGCTCCGGTTCGCGCGCTTCATCGGCTCGGACGAGGTCTCCACCGAGGTCTACCTCGCAGACCTTCGCATCGCGGACCGCCCCGGCGACCACCCGCTCGTGCTCCAGACCGACGCCGAGGGGCTCCTCTCGCTGCTCGTCGCCGACGCGGGCTTCTCGCTGACCCGGCTGCAGTGGCATCGGCAGACCCGCGTGGGTGGCGAGGTGCGCTGGCTGGTCGACACGATCGCCGAGATCACGGCGCCCCCCGAGGAGGTACACGTGGCCATGGTGCTCGGCCCGGACCGCAGACCGCACATCGTGTACTGGGATCGCACGGAGATCCGCTACGCGACCGCGCGTCCCTGATCGCGGCCTGATGGACCGTGGCGCGCGACGCCCGCTTCATTGCACCACGGCTGACGCGTAACCCACATGACGGTGTGCCACTGGCACGCCTGGCGTGCCTCCGGGCCACGGAACCGTGAACCACGTTACGCACTCGCGTCCTCCGAGCCGCACCCTCGCTCGCGGCCCGCGCGCTCCGAGCATCGGCACGCGCCTTGCCAATGCATGGCCCCACGACCGCAAACCGCGTCGGGGGAGAATCGCAATGAAGAATGCATCGCTCATCACCATGGCCTTCAACATCCTCGTGTTCGGCTGCGCCAGCCATGGAGGCACGGCCTCGGTGGGGGACGAGCTCCACGCGGGCGATCCCACGGACGCCCACGACGCCGTCGTCGCCGTGATCCACGGCGAGGGCGACGACGCCACGCTCTGCACGGGCACGGCCATCGGCCCCTACGCCGTCGTGACCGCGCGCCGCTGCGTGGGGGAGGGCACGCTGCACGTCGTGGTCGGAGACGACGCGCGCTTCGGTCGCTGGCACGACGTCGAGTCGGTGCTCGACGGGGGCGCCCTGTCCGTCCTGGTGACGCGTACGTCTCTGGATGACGCGGCGCGCGTGGACTTCTCGGACATCGAGCCGGATAGCGAGTTGACCGTGGTGGGCGTCGGGATCAGCGGCCCCGGCGGCTCCGAGATCGGCGTGCGCCACCGGGCGCAGATGCGCGTCGCCGCGGTCCGTGAAGGCTCGCTTTGGACCCGGAGTGACGGCGGCTCGCTCTGCTACGGCGACGTGGGCGCCGCGCTCATCGACGCCGAGGGTCGCCTCGTCGGCGTCGCGCAGCCTCGCGACGAGGGATGCACGCGCACGGAGCTGGTGCGGTGGAGCTTGCTGTCGGCCGAGGAGGCGTTCATCGAGGACGCGAAGAACGCTCGCCCCGTCGACGCGCCGCCCGTCGACCACCTGCCGGTCGGCGAGTGACGCTCACGCGAGCTCGGACGAGCGCTTGCCGAGGAGTCGGCGCGCGACCACGAGGAGCTGGATCTGCTGGGTGCCCTCGAAGATGTCCAGGATCTTGCTGTCGCGCGCCCACTTCTCGAGCAGCTCGTCTTCCCCATAGCCCGCGGGTCCGCAGAGCTCGACGCAGCGCAGGGTGATCGCGTTGGCCACCCGCGCGGCCTTGGCCTTCGCCATCGAGGCCTCCATGGAGTTGGGGCGCGCGTCGTCCGCCATCCAGGCCGCCTTCAACATCAGGAGCCGCGCCGCCTCGAGCTCCGCTTCCATGCGCACCAGCTCCGCCTCGAGCGCGGAGCCCGCGTCGGGGTGACCGCCGTAGCTCACCTGGACGCCGCGCTCGGCGAGGATCTCCCCGGCGCGCTCGAGCGAGGCGCGCGCGACGCCGACCGCCATCGCAGCGACCATCGGCCGCGTGTTGTCGAAGGTCTGCATGGCGCCCGCGAACCCGCGCTTCGGCTGGATCTCTGCGTCTCCGAGCAGGTTGTCCTTCGGGATGCGGCAGCCGTCGAAGCGGAGCACGGCGGTGTCGCTCGCGCGGATGCCCATCTTCTTGTCGAGGCGCTCGACCGTCATGCCCGGCGTGCCCTTCTCGACCACGAAGCTCTTGATGGCCGCGCGCCCCCGCGACGGGTCGAGCGACGCCCAGACGACCACCGCGTCGGCCCGCTCGCCGCAGGTGACGTAGATCTTCTCGCCGTCGATCACCCACTCCTCGCCGTCGAGGCGCGCCGTCGTGCGGATCGCCGCGCTGTCGCTCCCGGCCTCGGGCTCGGTGATCGCCATCGCCGCCCACTTGTCGCCGAAGCGCGCCTTCTGCGCGGGCGTGGCCACGGCCGCGATGGCCGCGTTGCCGAGCCCCTGGCCCGGCATCGTGAGCACGAGCCCGATGTCGCCCCACGAGAGCTCCGTGAGCCCGAGCACGGTCGCGAGGTTGGCGCCGTTTCGCCGCCCGCCCTCCCCTCGCTCCCGCGAGCGCGACGAGGCCGCCCCCGCGCCCTGGATCGCGCCCGCCGCCTGCACGCCCGACATGACCGCGCTGAGCATGTCCAGCTCCTTCGGGTACGTGTGCTCGGCCCGATCGTACTTGCGGCTGATCGGGCGGAAGTAGCCGGCCGCGACCGAGCGCGCGAGCGTGACGACGGACTGGAGCTTCTTCGGGATCTCGAGCTGGATCATGCCGCCACCCCGCCTTCCATGACCCCCACCGCGCGGAGGTGTCGATACCAGCGCTCCACCGGGTGCTCGCGCACGAAGCCCGCGCCGCCGAGGAGCTGCACGCCGTCGGTGCCGATCTTCATCCCGTACCTCGCGCACTGGAGCTTCGCGAGGTGCGCCTGCCCCGTGAAGTCGAGCCCGCGCTCCGCCCGCGCCGCCGCGCGCCAGACCATCAGCCGCATGCCCTCGAGCTCGATGGCCATGTCGGCGATGAGGAAGGCCACCGACTGTCGGTTCGTGATCGGTTCGCCGAAGGCCACGCGCTCGTTGCAATAAGTCTTCACGTAGTCGAGCGTCGCCTGGCCCTGCCCCACCGCGAGCGCGCCCCAGCCCACGCGCCCGAGGTCGACCAGCCGCTGGTGATCGAAGTCGTCGCCGCCGATGAGCGCGTCGTCGGGCACCTCGACGTCGAGCCGAAGCGAGCAGAGGTCCGCGCCGCGGAGCCCCATCGCGGGCTCGGGGTAGACGTTCACGCCGGGCCGGTCGGCCTCGACCAGGAACAGCCGCGGCCCGCGCCCCGGGAGGGTGGCCGACACGAGGAAGAACGCCGCGCGCCGCCCGAGCGGGACGAACGCCTTGCGCCCCCTCAGCCGAAAGCCCCGCCGCAGCGACTTCGCCTTCGCCTCGGGCGCGCGGGGGTCGAAGAGCGGCCTCGCCTCGAGCAGCGCGGGCGCGGCGAGGGTGTCCTCGGCCAGGCGCGGCAGCCACGCCTTCTTCTGCGCCTCCGTCCCGAAGTCCACGAGCAGATGCGCCGCGCTGGCCGGCGCCGCCAGGGCCAGCGCGAGCGCCATGTCGCCGCGCGCCAGCTCCTCGAGCGCGAGCGCGGACGTGATCGGCGAGCGCTCCTCCGCCGCGCCGCCGAACGCCTCCGGGATCGCGAGCTGCACCAGGCCGAGCTCGGACGCGTGGCGCAGGACGGAGTCGGGCGGCTTGCCCGCGTCCTCCGCCTCGGCCGCGGCCTCGCGCAGGATCTCGTCCGCGAAGCGGCGCATCGCCTGCTGCACGAGCGCCTGCGACTCGGTCGGGCTCAGGTCGAAGCGGTCGCGCGGATCGGCGTCCTCGCTCGCCTCGTCCCGCGCGGCCCGGAGCTGCTTCTGCAGCCACTCCGCCCCGAGCTGCGTGCCCTTGGCGATCCAGCGCTGCGCCGGCTCGCGCAGCCCCACCCGCTCGGCGAGCTCGGAGCCCGCGAAGAGGTTGAGCGCGCGCAGCGACCCTTCCAGCAGGGGATTGCTCATCCCCGCGACGGTACCGGCTCAGCCCGGGTCGCGCACCAGCCGCCAGTGATCGGTCACCGGGCTGCTCGCGCCGAGCCCGCCGACGAGCGACGCCAGCGCGCCCGGTCGGGAACGGCCCGGCCGTTTCGCTGATCGGATGCTCAGAGGCCGGCGGCGAGGGTCGGGTCGACGCCCCACTCCGCGTCGAAGAAGCCCGCCGCGTGCCCGCCCTCGTCGCTCCAGACGAAGAAGTCCGGGAGGGAGGAGCCGCTGGCGAAGGGCTGGATCGAATAGAGCAGGTGCTCACGGCCGGGCGCCGTCACCATGTACGCCGCCACGTGATCGCCCTCCGGGTAGACGACCGCGACCGCGGCGCCCTCCCAGCGGCGCCCCTCGAGCTCGATCGCGTCGCCGCTCCAGGTGAAGGGCACCGCGGCGTCGTCGGGACGCACGCCCAGGTAGACGGGCTGGAGCTGCGCCGCGAGCGCGTCCGTCCAGGCCGACGCGGGCAGCGCGCAGGCGGCCCCGTTGCCGCGCACGGACCAGGTCGAGACGAGCCAGCTCGCGTAGTCCCGGTACGCGTCGCCCTCGTAGACGAAGCAGAAGGGCCGCACGAGCGCGTCGTTGAAGGGCCCGTGCTGGCCGAGGCGCTTGCCGGTCTCGGGGCCGACGCGCATGGGACCGTCCTCCACCGCCATCGCCGCGCCGTCGAGCTCGAGCGTACGCACGCCGCTCGCCGAGAGCGCCCCGCCGTCGACGACCATCGAGCGGACGTTCCCGGTCGTGAGCGTCACCACGTCTCGCGCGCGGCGCGAGCGAAGGGTGAGATCCTCGTCCGGCGTGATCGCGCTGTGGAGCGTCACGTAGGAGTGGGTGGGGCTGACGAACGGCGAGGGGCTGATGAAGTCGAAGTCGAGCTCGGTCGTCTCGAGGGTGCGCGCCTCCATGAGGGAGAAGATCTCGGGCCAGTCGACGCAGTCGGCGCCCTCGGCGCGGTCCCCGTTCCACCAGTGCCCGGCGCCCGGCTCCTCGTGGTAGGTCACGTCGACCGCCATCGACTCGAGCATCGCCACGAGATCGCGCGACTCGCGCACGGGCACGTTGTCGTCGGCGTCGCCGTGCACGACGTAGACGGATCGGCGCTGGAGATTCGACAGGTACGCGTACGTGTCGCTCGAGGCCTGCGCGCGCGCGAACGGTCCCGTCGGCCGCGCGCGCCCCGTGTAGCTGTAGAACGAGGCCCAGCCCGCGCTCGGGGCCGCGACCGCGAAGAGCCCGGGGAAGAGGCTCCCGAGCTGCCACGTGCCGTGGCCGCCCATCGAGTGTCCGGTCACGTGGGTCCGCGTCGGCTCGGTGCCGAAGTGGGCGCGCGCGTCCTCGAGCACCTCGAGCCCGTCGAGTCGGCCCCAGTCCTCCCAGTCGAACCCGAAGGGCCTGCGGTTGGTGGCCGCGACGATGAACGCCCAGTCCTTCGACGAGTACGCGCGCGCCTGACCCGCCGCCTCCACCGAGGCGCCGTGCAGGCTCAGGATCAAGCCGTAGTCGCGCGCGGGATCCACCGACGCGGGCGGGCGGACGCCGTAGTACTGCGCGGAGCGGTCCATCCCCGAGCGAAACGTGCGGCGGTAGGCGGCGCCGTCCGCGGCCACGGTGCTCAGCTCCGTCGTGATCTCGTAGGTGAACACGGCGCTCGACTCGACGCGGAGCGTGACGGTGACCGTCTCCTCGGGCGTCGTGAAGGCCGCCTTTGGGACGAGCTGGAAGGGGACCTGTGTCACCGCGCCCGCCGGGATCACGGGCACGTGCAGCGCCGTCTCCTCGAACGCGTCGCTCTCCACCACCATGGCGCGCACGTCGGTGATCGGCGCGGCGCCGAAGGCGAGCATGGGCACGCCGAGGTACTGGGTGGAGGCGTCTCCGACGAGCAGATCCGGGTGCGTGCGGTCGGCGAGGTTGAAGTGGAGCTCGTGCGGCGTGGTCCAGAGCCGCAGCGTCGGCGCGCCCCGCCCGCCCAGGATCCGGGCGACCACGAGGTTGTCTCCCTCCTGCAGCGCGAAGGGCACCCGGATCCGCCCGGAGCCGTAGACGTCGCCGGGCTGACGGCGTCCGTTCACCCAGAGATCGAGCACCCGATCGGGCTGGATGAGCAGCCCCGTCGCGCGCTCCGCCGACACCGTCGTCACCGCCCACATCGTGCCGCGGCCCACGGGGCCCAGGCTGCCCTCCTCGTCCGGCGTGATGCCGAGCCAGTAGACGCCGTCGTCGTCGGTGCCCTCGCGGGGCATGGTCAGCGTCCCGTCCTGGACGCGGGGGAAGACGGGGTCGCGGCCGAACGAGGGCGAGAAGTGCGCGGTCATCCACACGCCCACGGCGACGGGCGCGGGCTCGACCGCGCGGGCGAGCGGACCCGGCTGCGCGAGGCGCGCGGGATCGGGATCGTCCGCGACGAACACGGGCCCCGCGTCGGGCGCGCAGCCTCCGGTGACGACGACGAGGGCAACGAAGAGCGAACGGATCATGGCTCTCGATACCACTTGTCTGACCAGTTGACCAGCCTGGTCGTTTCGTCTCCCGCGCCCCGGAAATCGACCGAACGTCACCGCCCGCAGCGGTTGTCGATCTCCTGCAGATAGAACGGCAGCTCGTCGCGCCACCACTCGCCATCCCAGGGCCACACCTGGTCGCCCTGCACCGCGACGATGCGGCCCCCGGTGGGCGGCTCCATCGGCGCGGGGTTCGGCCGCTCCAGCTCCATGCGTCGCTGGGTGGAGAGCTCCAGCTCGATGGTGTCCATCTGGGTCATGCGCTCTCGCAGCGCCTCGACGAGCCTCGCGATGCGCGCGCGCGCCAGCTCGCCCGTCCGCTCCACGGCCAGCGAGCGCAGCACCGCGTGGTCCGCGGCGACGCGGGTGTAGAGGCTGGTCTCGAGCACGCCCTCGCCGATGCGCTCGAGGCGCCGCCGCTCGCGGTCGAGCGCGCGCACGTCCTCGAGGTGTCGGAGCAGCGCGCGATCGTCGAAGGCGGCGCGGATGGCGGGGCGGGCGGCCCCGGGCACCCTCGAGTTGCGCGCGCGGACCGCGACGAGCATGCGGAAGGCGTCCTCGTTGCGGGCGGCCATTCGCAGCGCGCGCTCCGCCGCGTCGAGCCTGGGATCGAAGCGGGCGTGGAACTGCGACAGCCCGTGCTCGACCGCGTCCCACTGGCAGTGCTCGAACTGGATCATCGCGCGCACCACGAGCGCCTCGGGCTCCGCTCGCGCGCGGAAGTAGGGGCTCTCGAGCGCGTGCACATGGCCGAGGGCCCGGGCCGGCTGCCCCGCGACGTACAGCGCCCACGTCTCCTCGAAGAAGGAGTCGAGCCAGTGCTCGCTCGAGAGCGGGATGTTGCGCCACGCCGCGATGGCGTGGCCGAGCAGCTCCGACGCCTCGGCGTTGCGCCGGGCCGGGAGCTGCATCGCGAGGCTGTAGTAGAGCCGCGCCACGCTCATCCAGGCCAGGTCCCGCATCCGCTCCGGCTCGTCGTTGCCGCCCGTCTGTCCGGCCTCGACCGCCTCGATGACGCGGCGGAAGGCGGCCAGCGCGGGCTGCGCGCGGCGCATGCGCACGTGCGCGATGCCCTCGAAGAAGCGCGCCTCGAGCGCGTGGGGGCTGTCCTCCGGCACCTGTGAAAGAAGCCGAACGGCCTCGCCGAAGCGCCCCGCGCCGTAGCGCGCGCGGCCCAGCAGATAGACGAGGTGCTGGTAGTGCCGCCGGCTCTCGCCGCGGTCCAGCGCGCGGAGCTGCGCGGGCTCGTAGCGCCCGACCGAGTCGATGACCCCGCTCGGCTCGGGCAGGCGCTCGGCGAGCATCGCGAGCCACGTCAACGAGGCCTCGAAGTAAGGGTGCTCCGCCCCGCGCCGGGTCACCTCGTCGAAGGCGGCCGCGGACGCGTGGTAGAGGCCGATGTGGTAGAGGCACTTGGCGAGGAAGAACTCGGCTTGCGTGACGCGGTCGGGGCGGTCGTCGCTGCGTCCCTCGACCACGTGCTGGAGCTTCACGGCCGCCTCGACGTAGCGCTCGTTGGCGTAGTCGCGGAGCGCGGCCGCCATCGTCTCGCTGGGCGCGCTCGGCCCCGTCGGTACGGTGGGGACGGCGCCGACCTCGAGCTGGAGCGGCAGATCCGGCACGACGCGGGAGATCGGCGGCGCGCTCGGCTTGCGCGACGCCTCCACGCGCGACGGCGGCGCGGACTCTTCGTCCGGCGAGCGCGACTCGACGTGGGGCGCAGCGACGAGGCTCACGGGGGCGCTCGCCGCTTCGATCGTCGGCGTCTCCGGCGCATCCGGCCGCGCGTCGAGAGGCAGCGCGGGCGCCGCGGCGTTCAGCGTCGGGGCGGTCGCGCGCATTTTTGGTAGCGCGGTCGGCGGCGCGTCGATCACCCACCCGAGGCCGAGCGCGCCCGCGAGCCCGAGCGCGAGCAGGCCCTTGGCGAGGAACGCGGCGGTCCCGGCGCCGGCGCTCGCCCGCGCGAGGGTGGCGGCCTTGGCCTGCGAGAGCGTGGCCTCGTCCGGCGTCGCGCTGCGCAGCAGGTCGACGAGCGCGTCGAGCTCGGCGTCTCGGCTCATCGCTCCACCCTCCCCTTCGCCTTCAGGCGCGCGAGCGCACGCGAGACCTCGCGGCGGGCCGCGTAGAGGCGCGCGTACGCGGTCTGCAGAGGACACCCGAGCGTCTCGGCGATCTCGCTCATCGGCTGCTGCTCCACCTCGTAGAGGACGAAGATCGCCCGCTTGTCGTCGTCGAGCCCCTCGAGGATCTCGAACGCGGCGGCGAGCGCGCGCGCCTTCTCGAGGTCGTCGTGCGGCGTGGGCCGATCTCCCTCCGGCTCGGGCGGCTCGGCCACGCTGTCTTCGCGCCTCCGGGCCGCCTTGCGGCGCAGCCCCAGCGCCTTGCGCACGCAGATGGCGTAGAGCCAGGCGCGCAGCCTGGACGGCTCCTCGAGCTCGCCCAGCCGGCGATGGACCACCAGGAAGACCTCTTGCATCGCGTCGCTCAGCTCGCGCTCGTGCACGCCGAGGCACCGCAGGGTCCGACCGACGTAGGCGGCGTGCGCGTCGAACACCTCGGCCAGCCGGGGCGTCGCCGTGCTCCGGCCTTCGGCGGCGTCGAGGCTGTCATCGAGCGAGGCGTCCACGCCCCTTCGTTCCCGCCGGGCGCCGATCTTTTGAAACTTTCTCGCCGAGCGGCCTCCAGGCGACGGCGAAAGCGCGCGTAAGGCGGCGTCCGTCGACGTGGCGACAGGCTCGGGCGACGGTCATGGGCGAGGTATCCAATGCGACCGTCGACCCCTCCTCTCCTGATGCTCCTGATCGTGCCCGCCGCGTGGGCTTGCACATCGCCTCCCGCGACGGGTCCCGCCGACGGCGGCGCCGCGGACGCGGCCTCGCCGGTCGCCGACGCGGGCTCGCCCCCCGCGGACGCGGACCCGCCCCCACCGGTCCCACAGGACGCGGGCCCACCGCCGACGTGCGGCGACGGCGCGACGCCGACCATCCTCGCCGCGGGTGGAGAGCGGACGCATGGGGCCACGATGGTCATCACCGGCTGCCGCTTCGGCGACGACGACGCCCCGGGGCCACGGCTCTTCGACGCCGTGGACAACCAGCCCGCCTACGAGGGGCTGAGCGTCGGCGACGTGGTCCCCACCGACGAAGACGCTCCGTGGAGTCGCAACGGCAGCCCCTGGGCGACGGAGGTGCGTCTGGCCGAGGAGGACGCGCGCCCCCACCGCGCGGCCTTCTACCGCGCCGCGGGCGGGAGCCACGGCGGCGACGGCTTCCTCGGCTGGCCGCGCGCGCTCGGGGGGACGCGGCCGCCGGCCGATCAGCTCCTGCTCTACGTGAGCTGGTGGTACCGCCCCTCCATGGATCCGGGCGGCGGTGAGCCGGAGGGCGCCAACAAGTTCATCCGCATCTGGGACAACGACGGCGCCGAACGCAGCTACGTGAGCTGGACCCACATGCACATCGGGTACTCGGGCGGCGAGCGCACGGGCTGGCGCAGCTTCACGCAGGACGGCCGGGTGGGTCGGTGGAACCGCATGGAGATCATCGTCGACGCGGAGCGCGGCACCGTCCGCCACTACGTCAACGGCGTCTATCAGCGGGTGAGTCACAGCTCGGTCGGCGAGTTCGACATCGACGACTACCAGAAGCGACCCGAGTTCGCGGACCTCGGCCTCAACGTCGCCGTGCTCGGCTTCGACCACGGGCTCACCTCGTACGGCGCGATGGTGACCGACTTCGGCGAGATCTACATCGACACCACGCGCGCGCGGGTGGAGATCGGCGACGCGCCCACGTGGGCCGAGACGCGGCATCGTGAGATCCAGCTCCCGACGGCGTGGAGCGACGGCTCGATCGAGGTGACCCTCCAGGAGGGCAGCCTCGAGGGGCTGAGCGGTCGGTACCTCTACGTCATCGACGCCGAAGGGAACGTGAACGAAGAGGGCTTCCCGCTGTAGCGAGTCGAATCGCTTGCCCGCGTTTTCTGGGTGAGCCGGCGTGGGGGAGATCCCGGCGCCGCGCGCGGGCGGCATCCGTCACGCTGCCTCGGTGACCGAGCCCGCGATCATCGGCGTCCTGCGCGAGTGCCTCGAGGCGGAGCTGGGCGATGGCGCGTCGAGCGTGCTCTTTCGCGCCCTCGCGCGGTGGGGCGGTCGGGTCCCGCAGCGCTTCGCGGACCTGGTGGACGTGATCCACGGCCCGCTCCGCGAGGAGCTCGCGCGCACCGAAGGCGAGGCCCGGGCGCGGACCCTGGTCGAGGTGCTCCAGGAGCGGCTCCGGGTGTCGGAGATGCCCACCGGCACGCTGGCCGCGGCCCCGCGGGCCGGCTTCGAGGACGCGCCGACCCGCGCGCTGCCCCGGGAGCGCGGCCCCGTCGGCGTGCGGGTCATCGCGCAGACCAAGACGCTCGCGATCCTCATCTCGAGCGCGCTGGGCCCCGAGCGAGTGCTGCCTTCGCGGGAGCCGCGCGTGCTCCTGTTCGATCTCTCCGATCCGCCGGCCGCGTGGGATCCCGCGCTGCAGGGTGTCGCGTCGCGCGCCGAGGTCACGCTCCTCTACGGCGCCGAGGTCGACGGCGCGCGCGCCCTCGAGGAGTGGCTGCTCGAAGGCGGCGCGCAGGTGAGCACCCTCGCGTCCGAGCACGGCGTCGGCCCCATCCTCGACGTGCTCCGCGCCCGCGCCCCGTGAGCCCGCGTCACTCCGGGGCGAGCAGATCGATGGCCGCGCGGCACGCGGCGCTCGTCTCGTAGACACCGGAGGGGCTGAACTCGGTGCTCCAGTTCTCGCCCCAGGTGCCGCGGATCCGCAGGGTCGGCTCCGCTCTGGCTTCGACCCCTGCGAACCACCGCATCGTGTCCACGCACGCGCCCTCCGGGTCGAGCGTCCCGTCCTCGACGCACGGAGGTGGCCCCATCGTCGACATGCCGGGGGTGGCGGTGCCGTAGTCGCCCACGTCGGCGTCGCTGAACCGGCAGGCCTGCTGGGTGAAGTTGCCCACCGTCTGACACCCGATGCTCGCGCCGTCCGCCGTGGCCTCTTCGAGCAGCGCGAGCGCGCCGAAGGTCTCCGCTCCCGTACCCGTGCCGGCCCAGAAGCGCTCGGCGCAGTTCCAGATGGCCACGCCCGTCTGACGCAGGCCGTACGTGTCGCGTGTGTACCGGTAGAGATCGAGCGGCGTCGCGCAATCCGGGCTGCTCCCCGACCAGATGCAGTGCCCCGCCTCGAACACGATCGGCACGTCGAAGGCCTGCTGGTGAATGTCCATGACCTGTCGGTACGCGCCCTGGAAGACGGCGTCTCCCGGGTAGGGGAACTCCGACCGATCCACCCGGAAGTGCATCTCGGCCCCGTTCGTCATGGTCGTCGTGGTGAAGTAGACCGCCTCGAGCGCAGCGTGGCCGCGCACGCGCGGGCCGATGACGTCGACGAGCGCCGAACGAAGGTCAGCCAGGTAGCTCGCGTCCCACGGCAGACAGAGATCGCCGGAGAAGCGCCCGGTCACGAGGCTGTAGGTCTCGCAGCGCGCGAGCCACGCGTCGGGGAGGTTCGGCCCCTGGTTGAGCACGATGAGCGCGCGCTGACCGCGGTCCGCGACCGCGTCGAGGTTGGCCACGAGCGTATCCGCGAGGGCGCTCATGTCGTCGCCGCACACGTTCATCGTGAACTTGAGCAGCGGGCCGTCAGGGCTCTCCCAGCGCGCCAGGCCGCCACACTCTCGAACGGCGGCGGTCGACTCGAAGCGGCCACGGATGACGTCCGACGGCGTGCCCGGCCCGGCGTCCACGGAGCCAGCGTCCACGGAGCCGGCGTCCGCGAGGCCGGCGTCACCGGCGATCGCGGCGTCGTCGACGGGCGGAGCGTCCGCGTCGCGGACCGAGGCGTCCTGGGCGTCGTCGGCGCCGTCACACGCGCTGATCAGCGCGAGCGCGAGCGAGAGGACGACGAGGGACCGATTCATCATCTTGGAGTGCATGCGGCACGTTCGAGCAACGAGGATGCCAGCCGAACGCCCGACCGAAAGCGCCGACCCGAGCCGGGCTCCAGAGCCTCTGTTGGGGGCAGACAACAGGCCCCCGACCACAGCGCCTCTCCCTGCTCGGCGCTCATGGCTCCTCCGCGCCGATCGGCATGCGGCAGGCCTCGAAGTCGGCGGAGGAGCCGCACACGAGGGGCTCGACCACGACGGTCCCGCCTGGCACCAGCCCCGTCGTGCGGCTCCGACCACAGAGGAGCGCGCTGGGCGACGCTTCGGGGTCGAGCCACGCGGGCTCGCACGCGCACTCTTCCATGTCCGGCCCGGGCCCCGCGCGCGTGCGCAGCCCTCTCAGTCGGACGCAGTAGCGCCCGGGTGGGTCGTCGACGAAGGGGCCCAGCTCGAGGCCGGAGAGCGCCAGGCGGAGCGTGCGGGTGTCCGGGGCGCGCGGCGGCCCGCACCGGCACGCGACCGCGACGCGCTCGCAGTCGGTGCACGCGTCACACAGCCCCCCCACCCCACTCGCCGGGGCCCGATAGAGCTCCACCACGTAGGTGTCAACGTCGGGCGGGGCGACGCCGCCGTCGGTCGAACCGCAGCTTGGGTCCACGCCGCGGGTGAGGATCTCGGCCGCGTTGGTCGCCGGCTCGCGGCACCCCGACACCCAACACGCCAGCGCGATCGCGATGGCTATTCGGAGAAACGCAAGACCCATTGCGGCTCCGGTTCTGACTGAAGCCCCACGACGATCCCGATCACGACCGCGGCCGCGACGAGCGCGGCCGCGCCCCCGAGGATCCACGGCCAGATGGGCGCCTCACCCGCGTGCGTCCACTCGCGAATGGCCTGATTCACGGCGAGCTCCACCGCGCGGGGCCCGATCGGCTCCGTCCCGGTCACCACGGCGTCCCTCTCGCGGTCGTAGAGCGCCGCCGCGACGCTGGCGTCGTGGCGCCAGGTGGAGAGCACGAGCCGTCGGCCCCACGCGTTCGCGACGTCGCGCAGCAGGTCGGGCGTCACCTCGGGCCTCGTCGAGAGGGTCGCCGCGAGCGTGACGCGCGACTCCGCCATCGAGGGCCGCCCGAGGCTGAAGGCGAGCGCGCCGTCCTCCGGGCCCACGGCGCGTGTCTGGCTGGCGTGGCGGTACCCATCCCGCTCGACGCGAAAGTGATGCGGGCCGGCTCTCAGCAAGAAGCGGCACGGCGTGGCGTCGCAGGAGACCGAGCCCGCGTCGACCGTCACACGCGCACCGGACGGCTCGCTCGTGACGCTGACGCGGACCCGCGCCTCCGACTCCAGCTCGCCGCGCAGCGCCTCGAGGAGCTGGTGGAGATCGCCCCGAAGCAGGTCCTCCACCTCCGCGCTGACGAGGTCCTGAACGAGCAGCTGACGCAGCGCGGCGCGGCTGCGCTCGCTCTCGTGCAGGCGCTCGAGACACGCGGCCCGCGCCGCCACGACCATGCCCGCGGCGTGTCGGTGCCCGTCGGCCAGCAGCCGATTCGTCTCGAGCTCGGCGCGCCCCGTGACCTCGAGGCAGCGGACGTACTCGCCGTCG
The DNA here is from genome assembly GCA_040218145.1 of Sandaracinaceae bacterium. Classification (GTDB taxonomy): domain Bacteria; phylum Myxococcota_A; class Polyangia; order Polyangiales; family Sandaracinaceae; genus JAVJQK01. Next base: position 111,874 of record JAVJQK010000014.1, read on the forward strand.
AAGTAGGCGTCGAGGAGCGCTGTCAGCTCGGGCGCGGGCGTCGGCTCCGGGGCGGAGACGACCTCGCCATCCCATCGCGCGGTCCCTGCCTCTCGCGCGGCGCCGAGCGCTTCGCGCAGGGTCGGTTCGTCCCCCGCGAGGACGACGCCTCGTGGCGGCGCTTGAGCCGAGGCGACCTGTGTCGCGAGGAGCAAGAGCAGGGTCCAGCCGTGTCGCATCACCTGGATGGGGCGAGTGTAGGCTATTCTGCGGCTCGGATGTCATCGGCTCGTCGCTACCGGCTCGTGCGCATGATCGGCGCGGGTGGCATGGCTCAGGTGTTCGAGGCGGTGCGGGTCGGCGAGCGGGACTTCGAGCGGCGCGTGGCGTTGAAGCGGATCCTGCCGCAGGCGGTCCACGACGCCGCGATCCGGGACATGTTCCTGGACGAGGCGCGGATCGTCAGCGGGCTCCACCACGCCAACATCGTGCAGGTCTTCGACTACGGCACGATCGACGACTCCGAGTTCCTCGTCCTCGAGCTCATCGACGGCATGGACGCCGAGCGACTGGCCCGCACCGTCGAGGGCGGCGTGCCGGTGGCGGTGGCGCTGCACATCATCCAGCAGATCGCGTACGCCCTCGCCTACGCGCACGACGCCGAGGACGAGCACGGAAGATGCCTCGACATCGTGCACCGCGACGTCACACCGCAGAACATCTTGCTGTCGTGGTCAGGCGACGTGAAGCTCTCCGACTTCGGCATCGCCATGGCGCGGGGGCGCCAGGTGGAGACGACGGTCGGCGTCGTCAAAGGCAAGCTCGCGTACCTGGCCCCGGAGCAGAAGGCGGGTCAGCCGGCCACGGGCCGGACCGATGTCTACGCGCTCGGGCAGACGCTGCATCGACTCCTCGAGGGCCAGACCGCGAGCACGGAGTCACCCGACGCCTCCCTGCGAGAGGTCGAGCCGGACGTGCGAGAGCTGCTCCGCGCGATGCTGCACCCCGCCCCGGAGTCGCGGCCGGACGCCTCGGAGGTCGCGGCGCGCGCGGCGTCGCTCCTGCACGAGCGGTCGGTGCCGGATGGGCGCGGAGAGCTGGTCGCGCTCCTCGGGTCACTCCGGCCCCGGAGCGACGTCACCCGCGCCCTCGACGAGGTCGTGGCGCTGGTCATCGCGCCCGTCACCGACGACGGCCGCGAGTTCACGGCGGAGCGCCCCACCGAGCCCACGAGGGCTGGCCGGCGAGATGACGTCGCGGCGAGTGAGGACGTCACGCGGCTGGACGTCGCGTCGGCGCCCGCGCGCGACGCGTCCGCGCCCGTCCAGGCGAAACGCAAAGGGAGACACGGGTGGGTCCTCGCTGCCGGCGTGCTCCTCGTCGGCGCATCGGGGCTCACAGCGGGCTGGGCCTGGCGCGAGCGTTCGCCCTCGCCCGTCGCGCCGGGCGCACTTCGAGCCGCCGCCGGGCCCTCCGTGACCACGACCGCGCCGCCGGCCGAGGCCGATTCGATGGACACCGGCGACGACCCCGACGGTCCCCCGACCGAGCCGGCTCCCTCGCCGACCGCGCCTCCCGCACCCTCACCCGCCGTGCGGTCCGAGCGCCGGCCCGCGCCCCGCGAAGCCCGCGCCCGCGCGGCCGCCGCTTCGACGCCGCCACCGGCCCCGTCGCCCGAGCCGACGGTCGGACGCGGCACGCTGCTCGTCGCGGGCCGCTCACTGCACGGCGGGGACGTGTTCATCGATGGGCGGCGTCACGCGCAGAGCGTGCCCACCAGCCCCGTGGCGTTGCCCGCTGGCGCACATCGCGTCGAGGTGCGCGACCCCGCGTCGGGGGAGGTCTGGCTGTCCCGCGAGGTCGACGTCGTCGCGCAGCGGGAGGTTCGCGTGAGCGCGGGTCCCTAGAGACACCGCGGGCGCGTGCACGGACTATAGTCGCCACGCATGGCGACGACGGAGCGACGACGACCCGAGCACAGCACCCCCACGCGCGCGTTCTCGGTGCGCGCCGTGAGCGGCCCCTCCGCCGGTGCGCAGGCCGAGGTCGAGGCCGGCGAGAGCCTCACGGTCGGGACCGCCCGCGGCAACGATCTCGTCCTCCGCGATCCGAGCGTGAGCCGCTATCACCTGGAGATCTCCGCGCAGGGCGAAGGCTACCGGGTGCGGGATCTCGGCAGCTCCAACGGGACCTGGCTCGGATCGACGGACATCGCCGACGCGGTGGTGGCGCCGGAGACGCAGATCGGCGTCGGTGACTCGGTCCTCGTCGTGGAGCGAGGCGCGCTGGGGTCGACCCGACCGGCCGCAGACCCGATCCCTGGGATGGTGGCGGTGAGCCCCGCGATGGAGCGGGTGGCCTCGATGGTTCACAAGGTGGCTCCCTCGTCGGTGTCGGTGCTCATCCAGGGAGAGACCGGGACCGGCAAGGAGGTCGTGGCGCGGGCCATCCACGCGCTGAGCCCGCGAAGCGAGGCTCCCTTCGAGATCGTCGACTGCGGAAGCCTCCCTGCGGCCCTGATCGCCTCCGAGCTCTTCGGGCACGAGCGCGGGAGCTTCACGGGCGCCGACCGTCGACGCCTCGGCGCCTTCGAGCGGGCCGACGGCGGCACCGTCTTCCTCGACGAGGTCGGCGAGCTCCCCCTCGCACTGCAGCCTGCGCTGCTGGGTGTGCTCCAGCGCTCGCAGTTCCGCCGCGTGGGGGGAGAGAGCACGCAGACGGTGGACGTGCGCGTCGTGGCCGCCACCCACCGCGATCTGAGAGCGGGCGCCAACGACGGGAGCTTCCGCGCCGACCTCTACTATCGCCTGGCGGTCGCGCGCATTCTCGTCCCCGCGCTGCGGGACCGTCGCGACGACATCACCCCCCTGGTCGAACACTTCGCGCGCGAGCTGACGGGAGGTCCGAGCCCCTTCAGCCCAGCGGCGCTGTCCGCGTTCGAGGCGCACCCGTGGGGCGGCAACGTCCGCGAGCTCCGCAACGTCGTGGAGGCCTCGCTCGCGCTGGGCACACTCTCACTCGCGCCGAGCGTGTCGGCCCCCAGCCACGATTCCGGCGAGCTACCGACGTACCGCGACGCGCGGGCGGCCGCGATCGAGGAGTTCGAGCTGCGCTATCTGCCCCGCCTCATCGAGTCCTGCGAGGGGAACGCCTCGGAGGCGGCGCGCCGAGCCCGAATGGACCGCCCCTATCTGCTGAGCCTGCTTCGAAAACACGGGCTGCGATAGCTCAAGGGCGCCGGAGCGAGAGGCCGAGCCAGAAGGCCTTCAGCGCGTCGAGCATGCGCTGGCCGGTGGGCTCGGTCAGCTCGGCGACCGGCGCGCAGACCTCGACCAGGAGCGCGTCGTCGAGGAGCGCGGCCACGACGAGCTCGAAGTCGCCGCGGGGCAGGCGCTCGCGCGCGACGCCGCGGAGGCGGTAGCGGCGGCCATCGCTGAGCGTGATGGTGGCGGGCTTGCCGGAGACGATGCGGCCGATCTCGGGCGTGGGCGCGAGGTCGTCCTGGAGCGTGATGGCGAGGAGCGCGTCGGGGTCCTCGGGAGGCTCGACGGGCCGGAAGGCGGCCCACGCGACGCCGCGGTTCTTGCGGACGAGGCGCGCCACGTCGGGGCTCCCCGCCACCTGTGCGCGGGTGAAGCCGGCCACGTCGAGCCCGGCGGCCGAGGCCTCGAAGCCGATGGCGGGGAAGCCGCGCAGCCAGCTCTCGTAGGGGTGCACCTCCACGCGGTCCGGCTTGGCCACGTCGGGGATCTGCACGTCGGACACGAGCGCGTCGGGCGCCAGCAACGCGACTCCGTCCGCCGTCACCACCCGCGCGCCGTTGGGCACGTTGCGCAGGGCGAGGAGCACGCCGTCCCCGGCGTAGACGTCCACGATGGCCGGCCGCTGCTCGACGGTGCACGCGTCCTTGCCGTCGAGGATGACGCCCGCGCCCTTCGGTGAGAGCACGGCGCGATCCCTGGCGTGCTCCCAGCGTGCGAAGTAGCGCGCGTCGCCGCTCCCCGGGATGCGCACCAGGCGCCGCTCGACCGCTTCTCGCTCGGGTCGCTCGACGCGGAGGCGCAGCTTGCCCTCGTCGTCCAGGCGCCCGCGCAGGCGCGGCACCGTCCCGTACCAGATGGCCTCGTAGGCCTCGTCGAGGGCGCGCTCGTGGAAGGCTCCGTCCGCGTCGATCCAGCGCAGCGCGCGCGGGCTGGCCGAGAGCAGGGGCGGGGTGAACGGCTCGCGCGCCCCCTCCGTGGTCAGCTGGAGGAGGCGCAATCGCGAACGCCGAATCCGATCCCGCATGCGCTCTCGGAGTATCCCGCAAGGGCCTCGGCGGGCAAGCGGCACGAGACTCAAACGAACGCGTTCACCTCCACCTGATGGGCCCCCACGCGCGTCGCCGACCAACCGTGCGCGAGCCCGATGACGCAGGGGATGATCGGGAGGGCGACGATGGCTGCGTCCATGCCGCGTCCGAGCATTCCGATGGCCACGAAGGCGGCGACCACGGCCACGTGGTGAGCCATCGACCACAGGCCCAGGCGGCCATAGAGGTCAGCGCGACGCGGGTCCCGCAGGAGCGCGACGCCAACCCCGATCAGGCTCAGCGCCAGCGCCGCGCCCGAGAGCGACACGATCCCGACGAGCCCGCCACCGATGGGCTCGTCGTGGATCATCATCGTCGCGAGCAGGCCGCCGGCCGGGGCGAAGCCGAGCAGGGTGCACAGGCCCCAGAAGATCCCGAAGCCGACGGTCCAGCGCTCGCCGTCGCCGAGGGCCTCGCCAGGCTCGCTCGTGGCGGCCGCGCGGAACGGACCGTCGCCCGCGACCACACCGCCCGTCGCGTGCCGACTCGCCGCCCATGTGATCATCGCCGCCACCGCCGCGAGCACCGCCACACCTACCATGAGAACCAGCATCGTGACCTCCTCCTTGAACGTGTTCAAAACCTAAGGATGCCCGACGCCGAGTCAAGGTGTCGGGGCGGTACCGAACGGGTGGCACGCGACGGCACAGCTCGGAGTGGTAGAAGAGTCCGGATGCGGGCTGGCATGGTGGCTGCTCACTGCGCGGGCATGACCCACGAACGCGCCACCGCTCGGGCACGCGCCCTCCGGGCCGCCCGCTCCATGAGCATCGCCGCGGCCCTCGCGCTGACCCCGGTGGGGTGCTCGATGAGCCACGACACGGGCACCGACGCGGGCGCGCGAGACTCCGGGGTGATCATCGCCGACGGCGCCGCGCCCGACACGGGCGTGCGGGTGGACTCCGGGGTCGACGCGGGCCCGGCCGACTCCGGGATCGACTCGGGCGTCGACTCGGGCGTCGCGGACTCGGGGGTCGACTCGGGCGTCGACGCGGGCGAGTGCCCGGACCCGGGCACCCTCGGCGAGTGCTGCGCGCCCATCACCCAGGAGTGCTGCGAGGCCTCGGGCTGGGGCTTCTGGGACGAGCTCGCCGAGTGCTGCTCGATCTGCCTCGAAGGTCCCCTCACCCCGCCCTCCGCGCCCGTCTGACAGGACACGCATGAACGACGAACGAAAGACCGCCCGCGAGCGCGCCCTCCGCGCCGCCCGCGCCATGAGCATCGCGGCCGCTCTCGCCCTCGGCGCGAGCGGCTGCTCCATGACCCACGACCGCGGCGTCGACTCGGGCGTCGATCCCACCGACGGCGCGATCGCGGACAGCGGGATCGACTCGGCCGTGGACTCGGGGACCGACGTGTGTGCGGACATCGAGTTCACCGGGGAGTGCTGCATGCCGATACCCGAGGAGTGCTGCGGGGTGGCCGTCTCCGGCGACTGGATCCCCGAGTCGAGCTGCTGCGCGACCTGCATCGAGGGCCCGCTGACGCCGCCGTCGGCGCCGGTCTGAGCAGCCGCTATGCTGCCGACGTGAAAGGCACGCTCCGAGTCGCGCCGGGAGAGGGACCGCTCCGCGCGCAGCATGACCGGCTGCTCCGCACCACCCTGCGGCGCGGCGACGCCGACCCGGAGGGCGCGCTCGCGGACGCGACGCTCGAGGGGGACTACCGCGAGGCCACCCTCGCCTACGCGCGCGCCGCGTGGACGGAGCGCATGCGACGCGAGCACCACTCCGCGGCGGTGTTCTCGCAGCTGCTGCCCCAGCTGATGGACGCGGGCGCCACCCTCGACGCGAAGACGGCCGTCCTGCGCATGTCGATGGAGGAGCTGCGGCACGCGGCGCTCTGCGCGGGCGTGGTCGAGCTGCTCGGCGGCGCGCCAGAGGTCGAGGCGGACCTCATGCCGCAGCCGCTGCCCGATCACCCCAAGGGCACGCCGGTCGAGCGGGCGCTGCGCAACGTGCTCTTCGTCGGCTGCCTGAACGAGACCCTCGCCGTCGCGATGCTCACCGAGGAGCGCGAGCTGGTGAAGGAGCCGGCCATCGCCGCCGTGCTCGAGCAGCTCGTGGCGGACGAGGTGGGCCACGCCAAGCTCGGCTGGATCTACCTCGCCGAGGTGTGGCCGACCCTCGACGCCGCGCAGCGCGCCCGCACGGACGCCTACCTCCCCTACGCGTTCGAGTACCTGGAGCGGAGCTTGATGGGCCCGCTGGCGCAGCTGCGCTTCGAGGAGGGGCTGCGCGACGAGCTGAGCCAGCTCGGGCTGCCCGCGCCCCAGGATCTGCGCGAGCTGTTCTACGCGGCGATGGAGGGCGCGGTGCTCGCGCCGCTCGACGCGCAGGGCCTGGCCGCGAGCGAGGGCTGGAAGCGCCGAAGCGCTACGCGATCCACGTGACCCACGCGCAGGTGAGGATCGCGGCGCCGATCCCGATCGCCAGGCTCGCCTCGCAGACGCCTCGCCACCGGAGCGCGGCGGACCTGTGCGCGTCGGGCAGCCCGGTGATCACCACCCAGCGCTCTTCGGCGCCGTCCCGGTAGGCCTCTCCCCGCGGCGCGTCGAGCGAGAAGAGCGCGCAGCCGTCCCCTTCCGGAAGCGGCGTGGAGGGGCGAGCCGGGCCTCGCTCGCGACCGTCGAGGAAGAAGAGCGTCCCGTCCGCACGGACCCGGACCGGGCGCGCGTGCCGCAGATCCGCCAGCCAGCTCGCGAGCCCCATCATGCGCGCGCCGAGGAGCGCGAGGAGCAGCAGGCCGCTCATGCCCGCGGCGAACCACCAGGTGGAGGGCGACGGCGGCGACGTCCACCGGGGCAGGTGCCCGACGCGCGCCATCTCGATCTCGCCCTCGTGGTCCCACAGCTCGATGGACTGCCCGCGCGGGTAGGACGCGAGGAGCCGGAAGCCCTCCCCCGCGCCCGCGAACAGCTCGCAGCGCGCCCCGTCGCAGCTCTGACGCACGCGCCCCGCCCCGACGCGGAGCTCGCGCACGCGCCGCTCCTGTCCCTCTTCGAGCGGCGGCGACTCCAGCGTGATGCGCGTGCCCACCGCGAAGCGGGGCCGCTCGGCCTCGGCCCGCAGCGCGTCGACGGTGCGAAGGGCCCCGTTGAGGAGCGACGCGCCGTAGACCGGCGCCGTGAGCACGAGCAGCAGAGTGACCCAGCGAGACATGCGCCGAGGTACACACGCGTCCCCGGCGCCGAGATTCCGACCGCGGATCGCTTTGTCGATTTGTCCCGGCGACGGCTCGAGGCGAGCCGACGCCGGTCAATCTGTCACGGCATCACTCGACCCGTCAGTCGACCGAGAGCAGCGCGTCCACGTCGAACACGCCGCCGCCGATGAGGCGCGCTTCGCTGCCGCGCGCGTGCGCGTCGAAGCCCATCACCCCGGCCGCCCGGTAGTGGTCGTAGTCCTGCCCGAAGCGGTCCTCCATGCGCATGTCGAGGTCGACCCGGAGGTCCATCGACGGCGCGCGCATGAGCGACAGGAGCGCGTAGCCGACCGCGTACTCGGCGCGCACCCCGTCGAGCTCGCGCGCGTCCTCGCGCAGCCCGTCGAAGAGGTCGCGCACCACGCGGGAGCGCAGCTGCACGACCGAGCGGGCGGACGCGGCGTCGTAGTCGATGCGGTCGCCCGAGAGCGGCACGTCGACCGCGAGGGCCCGGCCACCGATCTGACCGAGGCCGTCGATGCGGGCGCGCTCCACCGCGACCAGGCGCTCGTGCGCGTCGGCCTGCGCCTCGAAGCGCGCGACCATGGCGTCGAGGGCGCGGCGATCGCCGAGGCCCCCACGCTGCGCGTCCACGTCCTGCGCCCGGTCCACGTCGACGGCGGCGAGCACCCCGAGGACCGCCTCGCGGAGCCGCTCCCCTTCGCCGGAGACGAGCATGCGCGAGAGGCTCGCGTCGTCCATGCGGTAGGCGACGACCACGCTGCTCTCCGGTCCGACGAGCGACGCGTTCGGCTCGGCCACCGCCTGGTAGCGGACCCGGAGCTCCACCGCCTGGCGGAGGAGCGCGGTCATCTCGGGCTCGAGCCCCGCGCCTTCGATCGCGGCGAGCGCGTCCGCCTGCGCGCCGGTCACGGCCGCGTTCTCGAGCACCTCGGTGCGACACGCGGCGCCGGGGCGATCACCGCCCGGGCAGACGCTCTCGACGTACTGCTCGATCGCGTTGCCGTGCTGCTCGATCGAGGCGAGCAGCTCGGGCCCGCCCACCGCGGTGAGCAGCGCGTCGATGTGGTCGAGCGTGGTGTCGCGCTCCATCCACTCGTCGCCCTCGAGGAGCTGCACGAAGAGGTTCACCTCGGAGTCGACCGCGCGACCCTCCGTGTCGAAGCGCAGGCCGGCCAGCGCCACGCGCTCGTAGCCGTGGGTCTGGAAGAACCAGCCGCCCTCGCGGTGGAGCGAGTCGAAGAGGAGCTCCTGCGCGCCGCCGGGGCTGTCGATGCGCACGCTGCCCTCCTCGACCACGGTGGTCTGGAAGAAGCGCATGCCGAACAGCTCGAGCCCCGCGTGCGAGACCGAGGAGAGGCCCGAGCGGAGCACGTCGTACTCGACGGTGACGCCGGCCTCGCCGCGCGCGGAGAGCGCCTGGGCGAGCCGGACGTCGCCGCGGGCCGCCTGCGAGAGGGCCTCGGCCAGCTGCGGGTCGTCGCCCGAGAGATCGAAGCGCATCCGCACCACGCTCATCCGGCTGCTCCGCCCGGTGCGCTCGAGCTCCGCGCTGACGAGGTTCAGCCGGTCGTTCAGCTGGCGCTGGAGCGCGCGGTCGAGCAGGCGGCCGAGGTCCACGTCGCGGCCGGCGAGCGAGACGTTCGTGCGCGCGAGCCCGCTGACGCCCCAGCCGTCCTCGAGGGCGAGGCGCGCCGAGCGGACGCTGCTGCGCTCCGTGCCCACGTCGATGACGAGCTGGTCGTCGTCGAGCCGCACGACCTGCACGTCGAGCTGGCCGGCGATCTGCGCGCGGAGCGCGGCCGAGACCACGAGGCTGTAGGTGATGGCGCCGGGGTCGGCGATGACGATCGGCACGCCCGCGCCCACGTTCAGCCCGAACGCGCCCTCGCCGCGGAGCGCGAAGGCCTCGCCCGGCTTCATCGCGCGCACGTCCTCGAGATCCCGCGCGACGACGAAGCCCCGCGTCTCGCGCACGGCCGCGAGGATGGCTTCGGGCGAGGTGCCCGCGTCACGCCGCGTCGCGTGGATGGCGCGCCCCTCGATGGAGCCCGACAGGCCGAGCGACGCGGCGCCGTCGAATCCGTCGCCGTCGATCGCGAAGCCATGGTCCAGCCCCGCGTTCAGCGCGAACCGGCTCTCGACGAAGACGTCGTCGCGGCCCGACTCGAGGTGACGGCGCCGGGTCTCGTTGACCACCACCGAGAGCTCTCGCTCGCCGAAGCGCGCGAGGAGCCCGCTGCTCAGCGCGTCCAGGTCCTCGACCAGCGGCTCGGCGGCCGCCGTCTCCGCGAGCCCGAACGCGGTGGGCTCACCCAGCTCCACGCCGCCGAAGTCGGTCGACAGCGCGTCGTTCAGCCCGTCGGTCGCGAGGCCGGTGCCGCGCGCGCTCAGATCGGTCAGATCGAGCTCGCGCAGGTCGTCGTAGATGGCCTTGATCGAGTCGAGCCCGTCGCACTTTCCGGTGCAGGTGACGGACAGCTCCTCCTCCGCGGGCCCGCTGGCGGCGCAGCCGGCGAGGCAGAGGGAGGCGAGGGACGAGGCGAAGAGAAGAAGGCTGATCTGGCGCGGCATCATCGAAGGCTCCTCAATCGGCCGACCGTAGTACATCGACCGACACGGGACCATTACGAACCGTGCGCGAGTCGGTTCGATCGAGGGTGTCACGGCGCGGGTTTCACGAGGATCGCGCTGTCCCCACCAAGGGCTAGGCGCGCGGACCCCATCGGCGCACCGCCGGCTCCACACCCAAGTGATGGAAATCACTATCATTTACGCCCACGCGACGACTGGTCGCCCGGGGACGCGTCACCCCAGCAGCCGCCGCGGCGGGCCCGGCTCACCGCGGGTACGGCGATTGCTGTCCTGGCAGCCGTGGACGTGACGACGACGCGGGTGGCCCTCTTCGCGGGGCTGGCGATGGTAATGGCGGGCTGCGCGATGGGGCGGCTCACCGAGCTGGAGCCGCGTGGATCGGGCGAAGACGGGAGCGGACCCGACGACGCCGCGCCCGGAGACTGGGCGCTGTCGATCGACGCAGAGGGCTCCGACGCGTACCTGGGCCTCGCGGAGGAGACGGCCGACGTGATCGGGACGCTGAGCGCCTCGCGCGGGCCAGGTCGCGTCGAGATCGCGGGGGCGCCGATGAGCGTGGGCGCGGGCGGCGACTTCGGGGCCACCGTGGCGGTGGACCCGGGCCTGAGCCTCGTGACGGTCGAGGGCTTCGACGCCGACGGACACGTGGTCCGGCAGCACCAGAGCGTGCTCCGGGCGAGCTACGTCGAGGAGGGCGCGTGGAGCGCGAACGCCGCCGTCGCGGCCGTCTCCCCCGAGCTGCTCGCGGCGCTCGCGAGCGGCGCGGCGGGCGCGCTGAGCGGCCTGGACCTCTCGTCCTTCGCGGCGCCGGGCACGGTGTTGATCGACGGCTCGCCTTGCACGCTCTACGTCGACCGCGTCAGCCACGCGGCGCCGACCCTCGCGCTCGAGGCCACCGACGACGGGTGGCTGCGCGCGACCGCGCGCCTCCGAGACATCACGGTCGGCTTTCACGGCCGCTGCTCCGGGCTGGGCCTCGACGTCGCCGTGCGCGAGGGCAGCGAGGCGGACGAGACCACGGTCGAGGTCTCGATGATCCTCGAGCCGATCCTGCCCGCGGACGGCGGCTGCATCTCCGGCTTCAGCGCGCGCGACACCCGCGTGGCCATCACCTCGTTCGACCTCGACCTGCGCCTCGGCGGCTGCGGCCTGCTGTGCCTCTTCGGCGAGGTGATCGGCGAGGTCGCGGAGGGCGCGGTGAAGGGCATGCTCGAGGACCGCCTCTCGGGCGAGGTGGACGGGCTGGTCGGCGGCGCGTTGATGGGGTTGGACCTCTTCGGGGATCCCGCGACGCTCGACTTCATGGAGACGCCGGTCGAGGTGGGCCTGTGTCTGACGGACCTCGGGCCGGAGGACGGGGCGCTGACGGCTCGCCTCGGGACGCGAGTGACGGGTCCGGGCGGGGGCGGCCACCTGGCGCCGGGCGCGCCCAGCCTGCCTCCCACGCTGACCTCCCGGACGCCGGGCTCGCTCTACCTCGACCCCGGTCTCGTGGGACAGATCCTCTACGCGGTGTGGAACGCGGGCGCGCTGAGCGTGCCGGACGTCGCGGCGCTCGCAGACGGAGATGGGGGCGTCGCCTTCACCGTCAGCTCGCTCACCCCGATCGTGCCCCAGCTGCGGGAGCTCGTGCGGGACGGGACGCTCTCCGAGGGCGACGCGCTCCAGATCGGGATGGACGCGACCATGGCCCCGCTCGTCCGGGGCGCGAGCCCCGAGGAGAGCGCGGCGGGCGCGGACGTGCTCATCGAGATCGGAGAGCTGACGCTCCAGATCGGCGCGGGCGGCGCGCCGCTCTTCGAGCTGACGACCGAGGTCCGGGTCGCGCTGTCCCTGAGCGCGACCCCCGACGGGCGGCTGCAGCCGACGGTGGTGCCCTCGCTGAGCAGCACGCACACGTGGCTCACCTGGACGGCGCTCCCGCAGCTCCCCGAGCGGAGCGCGAGCGGGCTCGTCGATCTCGTGGACGGACTGTTGTTGGCCCAGCTCGCCCCGCTGCTCGAGGGCGCGGCGTTCGAGCTGCCCGACCTGGGTGGGCCCCTCACGGTGGCCGACGTGGCGCCGGACGCGGGCGGATACCTCGAGCTCCAGCTCTCCCCGCCGACGGGGCCCTGAGGCTCCGCGGGCAGATCGTCACGCGCATCCCGACCACAGCGGGGCGTGACGCCACACATACCGGGGAGGCGATCGGGGCGTACGTTGGCTGGCACCTTCGTTGCGAAGTGGTGGCCTGCGTGCACCCGGAGCATCCGACCCCACATCACCTCAACACACCCGTTCGTTGGAGTGATCCGATCCCGACCGCGGGAGACCGGTTCGGCGCATACGAGATCCAGAGGCTCCTCGGGCAGGGCGGCATGGGCATCGTGCTCCGAGCGCACGACACCACTCTTCATCGGGACGTCGCGCTGAAGCTGGTGCACCCCGCCCTCTCGGCGTCGCCGATCGCGCGCGAGGCCTTCCTCGAGGAGGCGCGCGCGATGGCCGCCATCCGGCACCCCAACGTGGTGCAGATTCATTCGTGCGGCACGGAAGGGAACCTCTCCTACTTCGTCATGGAGCTCTTCGACGGCGGCTCGCTCGAGACGAAGCTCATGCGGGTCGGCTCGCTGGCGCCCGAAGAGGCGCTCCCCATCCTGCGGTCGATCGCCAAGGGCCTGGCCGCCATCCACGCGGTCGGCCGCATCCACGGCGACGTCAAGCCGTCGAACGTGCTCCTCGGGACGCGTGAGTCGCAGATCGCCCTGACCGACATGGGGCTCAGCCGCGCGCTCGGTCGCGACGAGCCGAGCACCGAGGTCCGCGGCACCCCGGCGTACATCTCGCCCGAGCGCGCCACCGCGCTGACCGTGCCGCCCGACCTCCAGCCGCGACAGGACGTCTACTCGTTCGCCGTGATGGCGGTCGAGCTCCTGACCGGGCGGCTGCCCTTCGAGAGCGGGGAGCCTCAGAAGCTGCTCGAGATGCACGCGAACGAGACGCCGCCCGATCCAAGCTCGCTCGCCCCGGGGCTCGACACGCGGCTCGACGCGCCGCTCCTCCGCGCGCTGGTCAAGAACCCGCGCGAGCGCACCGCCACGCCGATGCAGCTGGTGGACGAGCTGGAGAAGGCGCTGCGCGGCACTCACCGCCAGCTCCGCGTGCTCGTGGTCGACGACGACGCCGACTGGCGGGAGATGCTCGCGATCGCGATCACCCACCGCTTCCCCGAGGCGATCGTCGAAGGCGCGTCGGACGGGGAGCTGGGCATCGCGGCCGCCGAGCGCGAGGCGCCCGACATCGCGCTGATCGACCTGAACATGCCCGGGCTCAACGGGGTGGAGCTGACCAGCGCCCTCCGCGCCCTCGCGCCGAAGGGCAAGCTCCCGATCATCGTCATGAGCGGCGAGGGCGGCGCGCGCGACTGGAAGATCCTCCGCGCCCTCGGCGCCGACCGCTTCTTCGTCAAGCCGGTCGAGCTCGAGGAGCTCTTCGCGACGGTCGAGCGGCTCGTTTCCTGATCGACGATTTTCGGGGAGCGTGGGGAGACGACTTGCCGTATCGTCGCCCTCATGAGCGAAGCGAGCGTTGGGGGCACGCGGGAAGACGAGCTGCGTGGCGAGCCGTCCGAGGAGACGGACGATCTGGACGCCCTGTCCTTCGATGAGGCCCCGTCCTTCGACGAGTCGGACCCGGTGGACGACGTGGCCTTCGACGAGGCGTGGATGGACGACCCGTTCACGCCTTGTCGCGGCTGCGGCGGCGCGATCCGCGAGCGCTACTACGACGTCGACGCGGCGACGGTGTGCGAGGCCTGCGTGCAGGTGCTTCGGCATGGGGCCCCGGGCTCGTCGCCTTTCGGACGCGCGGCCAGGGCATTCGCGCTCGGCGGGCTCGCCGCGATGGCCAGCGGGCTCGTCTGGTGGGGCATCCGCGCCGCCACGGGGTACGAGATCGGGCTCATCGCCATCGCGGTCGGTCTCGCGGTCGGCTTCGCGGTGCGCATCGGGAGCGGCCAGATGGGCGGCTTCTTCTACCAGGGCATGGCGATGACGCTGACCTACCTCGCCATCGTCAGCACCTACGTGCCCGATATCATGGACGAGCTCCGCCACCTACCGTCCGAGGAGACCCCGTCCGAGGAGACCAGTCTGCGCTCGGGGCCCTCGGTGGCGCACGCCCAGCCCATGGAGGCCGGCCCGCAGTCGAGGCCGAGCGAGGGGAGCGTCGGGCAGGCCGAGGGAGACGCGCTCTGGACGCCGATCGTCTTCGTGATCGCGTGCTTCATCTCCCTCTTCGCGCCGTTTCTCATGGGCTTCGAGAACATCATCGGGCTCGCGCTGATCGCGTTCGCGCTGTGGGAGGCGTGGAGGGTGAACAAGCGCCCCTACAAGCAGATCTCGGGGCCGTTCGCGCTCGGCGGCGCGCCCGAGGGATGAGCCTCGAGGCGCCGTCCCGGTGCCCCGGCTGCGGGACGCAATGGGGCCCGCGCGTGCTCGCTTGCCCGGGCTGCGCGAAGCTCGTGCACGCCAGCGCGCTCGAGCGGCTCGCGGCCGAGGCGCGCTCCGCGAGGGACGCCGACGACCGCGACGGCGAGCGCGCCGCCTGGGAGCGCGCCCTGGCGCTCCTGCCCCCCTCCGCCAAACAGGCCTCGACCATCCGCGATCGGGTCGCCGCGCTGGCCCCCGAGCCCGGCGCGAAGGGCGCGAAGTCGAGCCACGCGCCGCGCTGGCTCGCGAGCCTGGGCGCGGTCGGGCTCCTGCTCTGGAAGGCCAAGGCGATCCTCGCGTTCCTCGCCACGAAGGGGAAGCTGATCCTGGCCGGCGCCGCGAGCTGGAAGACGGCGCTGTCGATCTTCGTGTCGTTCGGCGTCTACTGGGTCGCCTGGGGCTGGCCCTTCGCGCTCGGCGTGGTCGGCTCGCTCTACGTGCACGAGCTGGGGCACGTGGTGGCGCTGAAGCGCTACGGCATCCCCGCCTCCGCGCCGATGTTCATCCCGGGCGTCGGCGCCTTCGTGCGGCTCGATCAGCGGCCCGCCACTCCGGTGCAAGACGCGCGCGTCGGGCTCGCCGGGCCGTGGGCCGGTCTCGGCGCCACCCTCGTCGTCTACAGCCTCTACCTCGCGACCGGCCACGCGATCTTCGCCGCGCTCACGCAGGTCGGAGCCTTCCTCAACCTCTTCAACCTCATCCCCGTCTGGCAGCTCGACGGGTCCCGCGGCTTCGCGAGCCTGACCCGCAAGGAGCGCGGCCTCGCCGCCGCCGCGATCGGGGTGGCGATGCTCGCGACCGGCGCGTTCGGCGCGATGCAGTGGCTGCTGGCGATCCCGCTCGTGGCGGCGATCGCCCGCAGCGTGATGGGCGAGGCGCCCGAGACGGGAGACCGCTTCGGGCTCGCGCAATACGTCGTGCTCTTCTTCGCGCTGAGCGCGCTCGCCTCCGTCTCGGTGCCCGGCGCGTCGACGGTGCCGGGCGTCAGCCCTTGAGCTTCGCCTTCAGGAAGCTCACCGTGCGCTCCCACGCGATCTTGGCGTTCGCCGCGTCGTAGCTGCCGAAGGGGTTCTCGTCGTTGAAGAACGCGTGGTGCGTTCCCCCGTAGACGTTGATCTTGGCCTTGCCCCCGGCCTCGCGAATGGCGGCGCCCATCTCGAGCGCCTTCACGGGGGAGGCGAAGTCGTCGGTCTCCGCGTAGTGGCCGAGCACCGGCGCGGTGATCTTCGTGAAGTCGGGCTGGCTCTGGAGCACGCCGTAGAACGGCACGGCGGCGCCGATGCGGTCGCCCTGCTGCGCGGCGAGCTGGATGACGAAGCCGCCGCCCATGCAGAAGCCGACCGTGCCGACCTTCGCGGACGTGACGGCGTCGTGCTTCAGGAGGAAGTCGACCGCGCCGCCGAGGTCGCGCGCGGCGTCCTCCTCGGGCAGCGCCTGCATCATCTTGCCCGCCTCGTCGGCGTCGTGCGCGACCTTGCCGCCGTAGAGGTCGGGCGCGAGGGCCACGAAGCCCTCCTTCGCGAACCGGTCGCAGACGTCGACGATGTGATCGGTCAGCCCCCACCACTCCTGGATGACGATGAGCCCCGGCCCTTGGCCCGACTCGGGCGCCTTCAGGTAGCCGTGCGCCTCGTGCCCGTTGGAGGGGAAGGTGATGTTCTGGTGCGGATTGTCGGTCGCCATTCGCTCTTCTCCCGTCGTGTCCGCCGCTCGGGCAGCGGTTCTGTTCGGCGCGCCGATGCTACCAAGCCTCAACCCCGGAGCCAGTGCTACTCTCGCCGGGTGGGTGCGGTGACGACGGCGGCCCGGCGGATGTTTCGCCGACGGGAGCGGGAGACGCGCGCGCTTCCGCCCGGCCCCTCGTGGCCGCCCGCCGCCCAGCTCACCGCGTGGATGCTGCGGCCCTACCCGACGCTGCAGCACATCCGGCGGCGATACGGGGCGCCGTTCTCGATGCGCTTCCCCAACTACCCGCACATCGTCACCTTCGACGACCCGGAGCACGTCAAGGAGATCTTCACCGGTCCCTGGCGCGAGCTGCACGCGGGGCAGGCGAACGAGACCCTGCGACCGCTCGTCGGGACGCGCTCGCTCCTGCTGCTCGACGGCGAAGAGCACGTGCGCGAGCGCAAGCTGCTGCTGCCCCCGTTCCACGGCGAGCGCATGCAGTCGTACGGCGAGACCATGCGCGAGGTCACCGCGGAGGCGCTGCGCCGCTGGCCGGTGGGGCGCCCCTTCGCGGTGCAGCCCGAGACGCAGGCGATCACGCTCGACATCATCCTCCGCACCGTCTTCGGGGTGAGCGAAGGCGAGGAGCTCGAGCGCGTCCGGCAGGGCATCGATCGGCTCGTGCAGGGCGCCTCGAACCCGGCGTTCCTCGTCCCCTGGCTCCAGCGCGACCTCGGGCCGCGCTCGCCGTGGGGCCGCTTCCTGCGCGCCCGCGAGGCGGCGGACGCCCTGCTCTACGAGCAGATCGAGGCGCGGCGCGCGAGCGCGGCCGAGCGCGACGACGTGCTCTCGATGATGATGACCGCGCGCTACGAGGACGGCCGCGCGATGACGCCGCGCGAGCTGCGAGACGAGCTGATGACCCTGCTCGTGGCGGGACACGAGACCACGGCCACCTCGCTCGCGTGGGTGTTCCACCACCTCATCGAGCACCCTCACGTGCAAGCGCGGGTGCACGAGGAGCTCGATGGTCTCCCTGGCGATGGTGTCTCCGCGGACGGCGCGCACGACCTCCCGTACCTCGACGCCGTCATCAAGGAGACCATGCGCCTGTCGCCCGTGATCGCGTCGGTGGGCCGGGTGCTCTCCGCGCCCCGCCGCATCGGCGGGTGGGAGCTGCCCGCCGGCACGATGGCCGTGCCCTCCATCTATCTCGTGCACATGAACCCGCGGGTCTGGCCCGAGCCCACGCGCTTCGATCCCGAGCGTCACCTCGGCCAGCGCACGAGCCCGTACACGCACTTCCCCTTCGGGGGCGGGATACGGCGCTGCATCGGCATGGCGTTCGCGCTCTACGAGATGCGCGTGGTCCTCGCGACCGTGCTCCGGCGCCACGGCGTCCGTGCCGCGCCCGGCGTCCGCATCGTCCCGCGCCGCCGCAGCGTCACGATGGCTCCGTCGCAGGACATGCCCCTCGTGCTCGAGCGCCGCTGAACACGCCGCTGAACACGCCCGACAGGGCGCGGCGTTCTGATACCGTCCCCGCCGTGCTGGCTGGGAAGCGAATCGCGATCGTGATGCCGGGCATCGACGTGGCCTCCACGATCGAGCGCACCGTGCGCGCCATCCCCGAGGGCGTGGCGGATGAGATCTTCTTCGTCGACGACGGCAGCACCGATGACTCGGTCGCCATCGCCAAGCGCCTCGGGTGCACCGTGATCTCCCACGCCCGGAACATGGGCTACGGCGCGGCGCAGAAGACCGGCTACCGCGAGGCGCTCGCCAGCGGCGCGGACGTCGCGGTGATGGTTCACCCGGACTTCCAGTACAAGCCCGAGCTCGTGCCGGCGATGGCGTCGATGGCGGTGCACGGCGGCTACGACGTCGTGCTCGGATCGCGCATGCTCGTGCGCGGCGCGCTCGCCGGCGGCATGCCGCGCTGGAAGTGGGTCGCCAACCGCAGCCTCACGGTGACCGAGAACCTGATGATGGGCGCGGGGCTGAGCGAGTACCACACGGGCTATCGCGCCTTCACGCGGCGCGCGCTCGAGACCTTGCCCCTGGCCGACAACCGCAACGACTTCGTCTTCGACAACGAGACCCTCGCGCAGGCCATCTGGCTCGGTCTGCCCATCGGGGAGATCTCGTGCCCGGCCAACTACTTCGACGAGATGCAGACCATCACGTTCCTGCCCGGCGTTCGCTACGGGCTCGGCTGCCTCTCCACCGCGTCGCGCTTCCTCCTGCACCGCCTGGGCAAGCCGACGTCCATGCTCGACCCGAACGGCCGGCGCCTCGACGCGTGGACCGAGGGCCGACGGGTCTGAGCGCTTCAGAGCAAGCCGGCGAGGCGTGCCCGCTCACGCGCCCAGCCGCGCGCGTCGTCGAGCCCGGTGAACACTTCCGTCGGCGTGCTCTTGTCGCGCCGCAGCCAGTTGTACGCGGTGACCATCCCGCGCATGAGCCCGTTGGCGACGACGACCGCCTCGCCGACCAGCACGCCGGGGAAGGCCTCGGTCAACCGGTCGATCCCCTCGGCGACGCGCTTCCGGTTCGCCGCGTGCGCCACGGCCAGGCTCACCGCGCGGATGTCGACCACGGTGACGAAGCGCCCCCGCTCGAACACGCGACCGATCCGCTCGAGGTAGCGGTCGATCCCCTCCACCGGTGAGTCGGCGGGGTAGACGATGCTCACCAGCGGGAAGCCGCTCGCGTCGATGAGGAACTCGCCCGGGGCCAGCGCTGGAGAGTCGTCGTCGGAGCCTGTTTCCTTCATGGCGCGGAGCGATCGTTGATCGGCCCCGGCCTCGGAGCAAGAACGGCCCTCAGAGCATGAACGGGTACGTGACCCGGAAGCTCGCGCGGGTGAACGGCGGGACGTGAGCCTGCCGCAGCGCGCGCGCCACGCACGAGCGGACGGGTGGCGGGACGTCGCCGCCGGTGACCGATGCGCTGCGGACGCTGCCCTCGCTCGCGAAGGTGACCTCCACGACGACGCGGCCCGCGCCGCCGTCCCCACAGCCACGCACCGCCGCGCTGACTCCGTCCATCGCCCGCCGGACGTCGCCTCGGCCCGGCGTCTCGGGACCGACGGGCGCGGTCGGGCGCGCCGGTCGACGCGGTGCGACGTCCGGGTTCACGGCGTCCTCGACCAGCTCGGTCAGGCTGCGCTCGCGCGGCGGGCTCGGCGAGCTCGGAGGCGTCGGGCGCGCGATGCGCTCCGACCGAGGCCGGGTCCGCGGCGCCGGGCGCTCGCTGCGGGTGGATGGCGTGACGACCGGCGCGTCGGCGCCGTCGGTCGGCGCGGTCTCCGACGAGGTCGTCTCTGGCGACTCCACCTCGGGCGGCGGCTGCACGGCGGCCGGCGCGATCGTGCCCGTGGCCGCCGTCGCGGGGGCGGACGCCGGTTGCGCCGCGGCCTCTCGAACCTGCGGCGGGGCCGTCGGCGCCTCCGGGCGCGTGAGCGCGACGACCGTCACCGCCGCCGCGGCGAGCACCGCGATGACGCCCACGGCCCCGGCCACGATCACGACCGGGTTGCGCTTCGGCGGCTCGGCCGGCGCGATCACCGGCGCCCCGAGGCCGGCCGCGGGCGCCCCGATCGCGAGGAGATCGTCGACGCGATCGGCGGGCTCGGGCGACGCGCTGCGCATCGGAGACGCGGCGAGCGCGCGGATGTCGATCAAGCCCGAGCCCTCCGTGCGGGCGGGCGCCTTCGACGTCTCGGGCGATCGCGCGGGCGTGAGGCTCGAGAGGTTCGAGAGCGAGAAGAGCACCGAGCTCTCGTTGCGCGTCCCCGTCAGCGAGGCGTCGGGCGGCGCGAAGGGAGACGGCTCGGGCTGCGACGCGAAGAGATCGGGCGGCGCGAAGACGTCGGCCCAGGGCTGCCAGTCGGCCATGCCCTCACGCCAGACGAGCGTCTCCGCGGCGACCTCTCCCGCGTCCCGCTTTCGCTCCATGGCGTCCTCGGTCCACGGCCCCGACTGCGCGCCGGCGATCAGCGCGTACCAGACGCCGCCGTCTCCGTCCGGCGCCTGGACCTGGTCGCCGCGGATCACGATCGGCGTCGAGCACTTCTTGCACCGGATCTTGAACGCCCGCCCCGCCACCTTCTCGTCCGCGATCGCGTACTTCGCGTCGCACGTCTCGCACTGAACCTTCATGCCCTCGCCCTCCGGACGGACCGCGCCGCCCTTCCCGGACCTCGGCCCGGGTGCCTTCGCTCGGCGCGGCGGCGTCGCCACCTGCGCCCGCACCTACGAGAGACACGGCCCCGGGCGACACCTTGGGTGATTTCTCGCGTCTTGCCGAGCCGGCTCGCAGTGCATAGAGCCACGGACATGCGACACGCCGCCCCCCTGGTCTTGCTCTCGCTCCTCCTGTTCGGCTGTGACGGCACGAGCGCCGAGCCCTCGACCGAAGCGCCCACCGAAGAGCCCGCCGCCGGCGGCGAGGAGGCGCCCGCGGACGACATCCCCCCGCCGTCGACGCGGCGGACGTCACCGGACGGGATGTGCGGCGGCATCGCGGGCTTCGAGTGCCCGGAGCGCCAGTGGTGCGACATGGACGGCGACTACCCCGACGCGAGCGGCACGTGCCGGCCCGAGGGTGAGTGCGACACGGCCGCCGACTGCGACAGTCAACAGCTCGTGCACGCGATGTGCGTCGGCGCGTGGGCTTGCTCGGAAGGCCGCTGCAGCTGGGAGTGCAGCTGACGGCCGTCTCACTCGGGGATGGACGTGGCGGTGTCGTCGCGATCGGCCCAGAGCGCGTCGACGGTCGCGGGCGGCAGCAGGTCGCTCTCGAAGGCGAGCGTCCGCTCGAGCGCGGGCTGGGCGTCGGCCGCCACCTCCTCCGATCGCGCGCCTCCTTCGAACGCGTCCCCGCGGGCGCGCAGCGCGTCGCTCGCCACCTGACGGACGGCCGAGTACGGGTCCTGGAGCAGCCGCGCGAGGGCGGGACGGAGCCCGTCCGTGTCCGACGCCTCTCGCGCCGGCTCCCAGCGCACGTGCCACGCGGCCAGCGCGCGCTGCACCCCGTCGCCGCGCAGCATCCACACCGCGCCCGCCGGCAAGCTCTCGTGCGCATCTCCGAACGTGGGACGCGGCTGCCCGTACCACTCCGCGAGGTGGTCTGCGGTCCAGCCGAGCGAGCGGTCGAGGTGGCAGAGGTTGCACGCGTTGGGGCGCTGTCGACCGGCCGCGCCGCTCGCCGTCGGCCCGTCCATGCGGTGGTTGCGCGTCGCCATCAAGAGCCCGTAGCTGGTGTGGGGCATGTGGCACTGGACGCAGCGGCTGCCCTCGCTCTCGGGCGCGTGGTGCGTGTGCGCCTCGAGGTCGTCGCGCTCCTCGGCGTGACACTGGGTGCACATCGCGTCCGACGCGCGCGCCGGGTCGACCTGCTTGTCGGGCTCGCCGTCGTGCATCGAGTGGCAGCTCGTGCAGGCCATCTCGCCCTCGAGGTAGCAGCCGGAGCGAATCATCGACGTGTACTCGCGCCCGGCCACGCGGACCGAGCCGTCGCGCCAGAACGCCTCCACCGTGTCGAGGGTGTCGCTGTCGAGGTGGTCGAGGTCCGCCTCGCCCGCGTGCCGATCCGCGGTGAGGTGCACGGCCGTGATGTCGTAGTGGTCGGAGAGGCGCTGTCCGGGTCGGAAGTCGGTGTGGTCGTCCGGCGACTCGTCGTCGGGGTAGATGGCGTGGCAGTAGCCGCAGACGCTGGCGCTCGCCTCGTGCGGCAGGCGGCGCGGGTTGACGATCGAGTCGTCCCCTGCGCCACGCAAGTGGAGCTGATAGCGGCGCGCAGGAGATCGGTTGAGGCGCGCGTGCTCGTCGCCCGGCCCATGGCACTGCTCGCAGCTGATGCCCAGCTCGACCACGGAGGTGTCGACGTCCTCGCCCATGCCCTGGCTCGTCGGATCCCACGGGCCACCGGTCGTGTGGCAGGCGACGCACCCCTCGGCCCAGACGTAGCGGCGCAGGTCGTCCTCGGGGTCGGGAGGCGGGCCGAGGAAGCTGTCGGCGTTGGCGATCCAGCGGCCCTCGCGGATGACGTACACGAACGGGAACTGCTCGAGCTTTCCGTCCGCGGATTGCACCCAGTAGGCCTGCAGGTGGTGCGAGCCCGTGGTCATGATCACGCGGCGCGCGGCGGGGTGCTCGCGCCACGCGTCGCCCTCGGGCGGCCGCGGGTCCTCCGCGTCGAGCTCCAGCGCGTAGAAGCGATCCGCGTCGCGCAGCACCGTGAAGTAGCGCCCCCGCTCGTGCAGCACGCGGCCGTCGAAGGGGGCGCGCACGGCCTCGGCGGTGGCGACCTGGGTCATCGTGCGGTGAAACGAGTCGTGCCACGACGCGTGCTGGCCGGGGTGACACGCGCCGCACGCGTTGCTCGAGAGGTAGCCCTCGCGCGGTCCGATCGCGGGCAGCGGGCTGGTCAGCTCCGCGTCCGCGCCGCTCGGCAAGAGCGCGAAGGTGACGCCCGCGCCCAGCACCGCGCCGAAGACCCCGAACGCCGCGCGGTCGACGAGGCGCAAACCGCGGCCGATCGCGACGGCGGTGACGAAGCAGACCGCGGCCACGCCGACGGTCCACAGCACCGCGACGATCACCCGCGCCTCCGGAGGGAGAGCGCGGTCAGCAGCACGCCCGAGAAGAGCGCGATCGCGCCGAGGGGCACGAAGGCGATGCCCACGCCCGGATCTCCGCCCGCGATGCCGAAGCCGCCGAGGAAGAAGCCGACCGGCAACAGCACGCTCGCGGCCATCAGCGCGCGCGACGCGAAGATGGGCTGCAGCCCGCCCGGCTGCCAGAGGTGCAAGGTGGCCGCGAACGCCACGTGCACCAGCCCGAGGAGCACGCCGTGCGCGTGGGCCAGCGTCCACATCAGCCGCCGCGTCTCGTTGGCCGCGTCGAGATAGAAGCCGACCTTGAAGCCGTGCAGCGCCTCGAGCGCGATCCCGAGGGTGAGGAACACGAGCAGCGACCACCATCCGAAACGGAGGTGGAGCCCGACTCTTCCGATGGGGGCGCGCTGGGTCACGGCATCACAAACATCGCGCGCGAACGCGCCAGGTGTCCAGGCTGGTGCAGACCGACCCTCCCTGGCCGGCGCGGCTTGGGTCGTTGACGGCCAGCCTGCGGCTCCGTAGCGTCTTGCCCGTGAGCGAACGAGACGCGATCGCCGTCATCGGCCTGGGCTACGTCGGCACCGTCGTGGCCGCTTCGCTCGCCTCGGCCGGGCGCCAGGTCATCGGCGTCGATCGCCGGCCCGAGCTGGTCGATGCGCTGTGCGAGGGCGTCGCGCCGATCCCCGAGCCCGGGCTGCCCGAGCGGCTGGCTCGCGCGCGCATGCAGGGGACGCTCCGCTGCACGACGGACCTCGCGTCGGCGGTGAAGGCGTCGGCCGCCTCACTGGTCTGCGTCGGCACGCCCGTGGGCGCGGACGGAAAGCTGGTCGAGACCGACGTGCTCGAGGCGTGCGAGGCGATCGCCCGCGCGGCCGAGGGCCCGCACGTCATCGTGATCCGCAGCACGGTGCCGCCTGGCCTCCACGCTCGGGCGAGCGCGCGGGTGGCGGCGGTGAGCCCCGCGGTGGGCGTCGCGCTCAACCCGGAGTTCCTTCGTGAGGGCAACGCCATCGCCGATCACGAGGAGCCGGAGCTGATCGTGTTCGCGACGGAGCACGCGCACGCGGCGAGCTTCATCGAGGCCCTCTACGCGGAGCAGCGGGACCGTCTTCACCGCACCGACCCGGCGACGGCGGAGGTGCTCAAGCTGGTCAACAACGCGTGGCACGCGGCGAAGGTCGCGTTCGCGAACGAGGTCGCCCGCGTCACCCGCCCGATCGGCGTCGACCCCTTCGCGGTAATGCGCCTCCTCTGCGCGGACGAGAAGCTCAACACCAGCGCCGCGTATCTCCGGCCTGGGCTCCCTTTCGGCGGCGCGTGCCTCACCAAGGACGTCGCCTCGCTCGCCGCCCACGCGGCCGAGCACGCGGTCGACGCCCCGCTCCTCGGCTCCTTGCTGCGCTCGAACGACGCGCACCTCGACTACCTGGTCGACGCGGTGATGAAGCACGCGCCGCAGCAGGCCGCGATCGTCGGCGTCGGCTTCAAGCCCGGCGCGTCCGACGTGCGCGACAGCGCCCCGGTCAAGCTGGTGCACCGGCTGCTCGACGCTGGCGTGCACGTCACGGTGGCGGACGCGGGCATCCTCGACGCGACGGTCCCGCCGCTGGGCATCGACGCCCTGCGCGCCGCGCTCGGAGACCCGCGCGCCCAGGCCGCGCCGAGCGTCGCGCACGCCGTCGCCGGCGCGGACGTCATCGTGGTCGGCCACCCCTGCGAGGCGGACCGCCGCCAGCTCGTCGAGCTCGCCCCTGCGGTGCCGATCCTCGACGCCGCGGGCGAGCTCTCCCGCAAGCTCAGCGACGAGGAGCGCGAGAAGCTCGCCCCGGTCGTCGTGCTCTCGCGCGGCTGATCGTCGCCGGACGCTTCAACTCGCCTGTGGGCACGAGGCGCCTTGGCCGTGTCCTCGCCGTCGCTCCCGGCCTGAGCTCCACGGGTTGACGGATTCGATCGTGCCCGATGCAGCCGGAAGCGGCGCGCGCGGTTCCCTTAGGGACGCGGGAGCGGGTGCGGGCGCGGCAGCGGCAGCGGCAGCGGAGGCGGAGGCGGAGGCGGAGGCGGAAGCGGAAGCGGAAGCGGAAGCGGAAGCGGAAGCGGAAGCGGAAGCGGAAGCGGAGGCAGGCGCGGAGGCGGGCGCGGAGGCGGGCGCGGAGGCGGGCGCGGAGGCGGGCGCGGAAGCGGAAGCGGGCGCGGAAGCGGGCGCGGAAGCGGGCGCGGAAGCGGGCGCGGAAGCGGGCGCGGAAGCGGGCGCGGAAGCGGGCGCGGAAGCGGGCGCGCCACTCTCCCGAGTACAAGACAGCTTCCACTCCACAGCAGAGAGGTTCTTCGCCGATGCCCCCTCCACGGTATCTCCGTGCTCGGGCGCGTCAAGGACGCCTGCGGCGCCGGCTACGCCGGCTTCGGGCCCTGCGGGCCCTCGTCCCTGACGCGCCCTGCGCGCGGAGATTGCTGGAAGGGGTGCGATCGACGAAGCGCCTGCACTCACGCGACGCTGGCCGCGAGCGCACGAGGAAACGCTCCCATGAAGCTCCGCATCTACGACGACGCCGTCGCCATGGTCACCGAGGTCCGCGCCTACCGGCTCGCGATCGCGCGCGAGGACGCCGACCACGCTCGGCAGCTCCGCCGCGCCGCCAAGTCGGTCCCGCTCAACATCGCCGAGGGCGCCTACTCCCGGGGCCGCAACCGCCACAGCCGCTACCACACGGCCCTCGGCTCCGCGAACGAGGTGGTCGCCTGTCTCGAGGTCGCCGTGGCCGATGGGATCCTCGACTCCATCGATCCCGATGTCCTCGACCGCCTCAACAAGATCATCGGCACCCTCGTCAAGCTCGCCGGCAAGTAGACGGGCCATCGGCCGACCGGGACGGGACAACACTCCCGTCCCGGTCTCGGCCCAGAGCAGAAGCGGCCCGAGCTCTCGTCGAGTCTGGGTAGATGGGTAGGAACGTTCCCGAAGCGCCGACGGTCGACGACGCGGAGGCGGCAGCGAGCGCGCAGCGCGAGCGCGAGTCGCGGGCGCCCCGGCGCCCCGCCGCTGGCTTCGGCGGGAGAGCGCGCATGGCGCGAGACCTGCTGAAGCGCTGACGCCGCAGACGAGTTTGTATGGACGAGCAGGATCGCCCCCCGAAGCGCCGGCCGCTGGGGTCGGCGGGAGAGGAGCGCGCGAACCGCCGAAGCGCTGACGCCGCAGACGAGTTTGTATAGATGAATAGGATCTTCCCCGAAGCGCCGTCTGCTGAAGCGCTGGCCGAAGCGCTGACGCCGCAGACGAGTTTGTATAGATGAATAGGATCGTCCCCGAAGCGCCGACGGGCCGTAGCGCTGACGCCGCAGACGAGTTTGTGTAGATGAATAGGATCGTCCCCGAAGCGCCGACGGGCCGTAGCGCTGACGCCGCAGACGAGTTTGTGTAGATGAATAGGATCGTCCCCGAAGCGCCGACGGTCGAGGACGGTCGAGGACGCCAGGCGGCCAGCGAGCGCCAAGCGCGAGCGCGAACGGTCAGGCGGCCAGCGAGCGCGAAGCGCGAGCGCGAGCCGCGGGGGCCCCAGCGCCCCGCCGCTGGGGTCGGCGTGGGAGCGCGCGGAGCGCGCGAGCCGCCGTAGTCGGGAGGGGGGCCCCATTGGCGCTTTGCCCAATGGGGGGAGGGCCTGCGTTCAGGCCCTCCAACGAGAAAACGCGGGCCCCATTGGCGCTCTGCCCAATGGGGGGAGGGCCTGCGTTCAGGCCCTCCTAAAAAAACAGCTCGCTGAGGGCGCGCACGCCCGAGGCGAGCGCCCAGACCCGGGCCGTGTCGCCGTCGTGATCGGCGCGATCGGGATCGGCGCCGCGCTCGAGCAGGTGGCGGACGATGGAGACGTCGAGCACGCCGGCGTAGTGGTGGCGGTCCACGGCCTCGTCCACCGCCAACTGCAACACCGTCATTCCGTCGCTCGAGCCGGCGTTGATGTCTGCGCCAAAGGACAGGAGGGCGTCCACTGCCTCGCGCTGGTGATGCTCGACCGCCATGTGCAGCGGTGTCCAGCCGTGGTGACCGGGGGCGTCCACGTCGACCCCGAGCTGGGTCACCAGCTTGCGGATGATGTCGACCTCTCCGAGCGACGCGGCCTGATGAAGGAGCCTCGCGCGCTCGTTGCGCGACAGTCCGGGCTCCCTGAGCGCGGACGCTAGCGGTTCGGGGGGACTCTGCATGACGGCCTCGGCCGCGATGCCAGTTACGCACGAGCCCAACGCGGGCAAGCGACGGCCCTTTCAGCCGATGAGCGCGGCCTGCATCTCGGCGTGGGCTTCGCGGAGCTTGGGCCAGAGGGCCTCGAGCACGTCGCGGCTGATGTCGGCGTAGGAGGTCTCGCCGCGCTGAGCCAGCTCCGCGAGGAAGGCCTCGTCGAGCTCGGGGTCGGCCCGGAGGCGATAGTCGATCTGATCGGCGAGGCGGAGGAGGGCCACCGCGACCGCGATGTCGCCGCCCTCCGCGTAGGCGCGACCGGGGCGGTGGTGCCAGGCGATCGTCTTGACGACGTCGCGGTCGAAGCGCCAGCCCGCGAGCACGGTGGCGCCGAGCGCGGCGTGGTCGTACCCGGTGCGCATGCGCTCGATGCGATGCACGCAGTCGGGGCTGCTGAGGACCTTGGCCGGGAGATCCGCGTAGGCGACCTCGCCGACCTGGAGCGCGGCGAGCTTGCCGAGGTCGTGGAGCAGGCCCGAGAGGAAGAGGTCGCCGACATGCCCCCCGCGCCATGTGCGGCCGAGCACGCCGATGATCGCCGCGACGCCCGCGCCGTGTGCGCGGAGCTGGTGCGCGACGTCGCCGTCGGCGGGGAACATGCCGAAGGCGCTGATGCCGGCCACGATGGCGCGGACCTGGTCGAAGCCGAGCCGCAAGACCGCCTCGTCGATGCTGTTGACGGGCCGCCCGCGGGAGTAGGCGACCGAGTTCGCCACGCGCAGGAGCCGGCTCGCGAGCGACGCGTCCTGCTCGATGGGGCCACGCAGGTCGCCGATCGTGATGTTCGGGTCCTCGAGCAGGCGCATGACGTGCTGGGCCACGGCCGGGAAGACTTTGAGGCCCACCGCCTGCGCGGCCGCGGCGGCCACCGACTGCGCGGCCCGACCCTCGATCTCGAGGAGATCGTCGCCGAACCAGGAGGCCTCCACCGCGTTGACCGAGCGCACGCCCCAGGAAAACGGGCGCCGGCCCGACTTCTTGAGCGCCATCGGGGGCCGACGGGCCCCCGATCCCTTGCCCCTGCCCTTGCCCCTGCCCTTGCCCGCGAAATTGCAGCGCGAAGGCCCGGGCGAGCGCCTGGCTCGCTCGAAGCTCGGGGCAAGCGCCTAGCTCGCTCGAAGTCCGGGTGGAGCGCCTGGTCGCTGGAAGGCCGGGCCGAGTGCTGGTCGCCCCAAGACCGGGGCGAGCGCCTGCTCGCTCAAGGCCGGGTGGAGCGCCTGGTCGCTCGAAGGCGGGACGCGAGCGCCTGGCTCGCTCGAAGACCCCGGGCGAGCGCCTGGCTCGCTCGAAGGCCGGGCGAGCGCCTGTCTCGCTCGAAGGCGGGGCGCGTCCGGGGTGGTCGCTCGAAGCGGGCGCGAGCGGGTTGGTCGCTCGAAGGCGGGGCGCGTGCGGGTTGGTCGCTCGAAGGCGGGCGCGAGGGTCAGTCGCTCGCGAGCGGGTCAGTCGCTCGAAGGCGGGGGGCGAGCGGGTTGGTCGCTCGAAGGCGGGGGCGAGCGGGTCAGTCGCTCGAAGGCCGGGCGTCCCGCCCTACTCGATCGAGAACCGCACGACCTCGACCGCCTCACCGTCCGAGGTGTCAGGCGCCAGGGATCGGTTGAACGCGCCGAGCAGGCGCCCGGCCGCGGAGACGCTCACGCTCGCCGTCACCGGATCCTCGCCGCCGCAGGCGTCGGCCCGGCGCAGCCGGACGACGTACTCGCCCGCCACCGCGTGGTCCATCACGCGCCGCTCGAGCCGATGGGCGGGCTCGGCGCAGGCGCCGCGCGCGTCCTCGGTCTCACCGCTCGTGGAGGGGCCCTCGATCACCAGGTCGAGATCCGCGTCGCCGCTCCACGCGACGGCCACGTGGACCGCGCCCTCGGAGACGCCCTCGCAGCCCTCGTCGATCTGGCCGTCGCAGTCGGAGTCGAGCGCGTCGCAGACCTCGGGCGCCCCCTCGGCGCAGGTGTTCTCCATCGCCACCACGCCGTCCGCGAGGCGCGGCTCGCCAGCGCTGGGCAGCGCCTGCGGGGGGCTCTCGACCGGCTCGGTGGAGGCGCCGCAGCCGGCCAGGCAGGACGCCAGACAGAGCGCGAGGGGGAGGGCGGTTCGCATGGGAGAGGCCATACCGCGCATGGGGGGCCGAGCCAATGGGCGATTCCCCTCAAGCCCGGACGCTCCCGGCCGTTCTCTTCGTCGATGCGTCTGCCGGCCCTCACCCTCTGTCTCCTGCTCGGCTCCGTCGGAGCCGCCTCGGCCCAGGACGTCTCGGCGCAGGACGCTTCGGCGCAGGACGCTGCGGCGCAGGACGCTGCGGCCAGGGACGTGGGCGGCGAGGCGTCGGTCACGCCCGAGGCGGCGGCGGGGCTCACCCACCAGCCGGACCGCGAGTCCGAGGCGCGCCGACACTTCTTCGACGGCCGCAACGCGTGGGACGCCGAGCGCTACGCCGACGCGCTGGAGCTGTGGAACCGCGCGTACGCGCTCTCGCCGCGCCCGGTGCTGCTCATCAACATCGCCAACGCGTGGCTCCGCCTGGACCACCCGGTCGAGGCCGCGAGCGCCTATCGACGCTTCCTCACCGTCGCGCCGCACGACGCGCCCGAGCGCCCCGAGGTCGAGACCTGGGTCACGGCGCTCGAGGGGGCCGCGGCGCCCGACCTGACGGTGGCCGCGCCGCCCGCGCCGCAGTTCGATCCGCTCGCCGGGCGCTTCTGGACGTGGGTGACGCTCGGCGCTTCGGCGGTGACCGGGGCGCTCGCGACCGGTTTCTACTTCGACGCGGAGAGCCGCTTCGGCGCGATGGCCGGGGGCTGCGGCACGACGTACGCGGGCTGCCTGCAGGCGGACATCGACGCGATCGACCGCGGCGTGGTCGCCAGCCAGGTGCTGCTCGGCGTGGCGCTCAGCGCGCTGGTGACCTCGGTGGTGCTCTACTTCATCGAGGCGCCGTGACGCGCGGGCTGACGACGGCCCTCGCCGCGTGGCTCGTGCTCGCGGGCTGCGGCTTCGATCTCGAGTCGCTCCAGGGCGCGGATCCCACCACTCCGATCACGCTCGGTGACGCTTCGGCGCCGCCCGAGCCGGACGCGGGCACGGGGCACGTGGTCGAGCCGATCGAGCCGGTCTGCGGGCTGCCCGGGCAAGAGTGCTGCGCGGGCGCACCGACGTGCGAGCTGGGCGCGTGCCTGCGTGGCATGTGCAGCTCCTTCTCGGGCGCGGTGGCGCGCGGCGAGGGCTGCTCCGATCCGTGCGTGGCCCGCAACCCGTTCACGGCCGGCTGCGGCTGCGCGCTCGGCTTCGAGACGCTCCCCACGGGGGCGCTCACCGGGACGTGCGGCGACGGACGCGCCACGACGGTCTCGCTCTCCTTCTGCGACG
Source organism: Sandaracinaceae bacterium (assembly GCA_040218145.1). Classification (GTDB taxonomy): domain Bacteria; phylum Myxococcota_A; class Polyangia; order Polyangiales; family Sandaracinaceae; genus JAVJQK01. The sequence goes on from JAVJQK010000014.1 coordinate 142,314, forward strand.
CGGGGGCGCGGAGCCTCCGCAGCGAGTGGGGCGGGGTGCACCTGCGAGTCGCGGCCGGGGAGAGCTGCGGCGGCGGCTGCGTCGCCCCACACCCGGCCACCGGAGACTGCACGTGCCCGGAGGGGACCGAGGCGCTGCCCTTCACGGTCGGCCACCGCGGCGCGTGCGGAGAGGCCGAGGGCACGCTGACCCTCTGCGCGCCCCCGGAGATCGGCGGCGCCTTCGCCGGCGCCTACCAGACCGACGCGGCCGCGCCCGGCGGCTGCGCGACGCCGAACCCCTACACCGGCGCGTGCGCGTGCCCGGAAGAGAGCCACGCCCAGCGCGTGCCGTTGACCCGCCCCGCCTCGGGGGGCGGGCTCGTCGCGGCGCCGATCACGATCTGCGTGTTCTGACCCTCGGGATGGCGGCCCGCAGATAGTCTTGCCATCGCACGGCGTCGGCCCGGTCGACCATGCGCCAGAGGGCGCGACGACGTCGACCCGCCTCGGGGGGCGGGCTCGTCGCGGCGCCGATCGCGATCTGCGTGTTCTGACCCTCGAGATGGCGGCCCGCATATAGCCTTGCCATCGCACGGCGTCGGCCCGGTCGACCATGCGCCCAGACGACATCGACCCGCCTCGGGCGGCGGGCTCGTCGCGGCGCCGATCACGATCCGCGTGTTCTGATCTCCGGGACGGCGGCCCGCAGGTAGCCTTGCCATCGCACGGTGCCGGCGCGGTCGACCATGCGCCAGAGATGCGCGACGAAGGACTCGACCTCGCGCTGGCCGCCTGGCACGATCGTGACCTCCTCGCGCTCGCGGCCGTCGTAGCTGATCCAGCGGAGCGACAGGGTCTCGTCGGTGTCGTTGAGGAAGGTGACGCGCACCGGCTCGCCGCCGTGCAGCGATCGCCAGGGGATGTCCGCCTCGGGCGGCAGGTCGTTCATCTCCGCGACCGCCGAGGCCAGCGCCGCGCGCGCCCGCTCGAGCCCGGCCCGCGCCTCGTCGCGCTCCTGGGTCAGCGCCTCGAGGTGTCGCTCGTGCGCCTCGATGTCGTCACGGTAGGGCACGCGATCACGCGTTGACGGTGGGGCTCGTCGAGGCCCGCTCGGGGAGGCCGTCGCGCCACCGACGCGAGAGCGCGACCTCGTCCTGGTAGCGCGCGATCTCGCGCTGCTTCGTCTCGTCGTCCCAGCCGAGCAGCTTCGCCATCCGGTCCGCGATGACCGGCACGGCGCCGAGGCCCTGATCCGTGTCGCGGAAGAAGAGCTGCGTGCGGCGGATCAGCACGTCGCAGAGGGTGGCGGCCAGCTCGCGCTCCACCGCCCAGTCGACCTGCGCGAGGATCTCCGGCCGCGCCGGCACGAGCCGCTCGCCGAGCGATCGATCGGCGGCGACGCGCTTCGCGATGTCGAGCGCGCGCATGCCGTAGGTGTCTCCGAGGTTGCGCGCCACGTCGTCGGGCACGTGCGGATGGCCGGCCTTGCTGACGTCGTCCGCCACGGCCTCGTGGTCGTCGTCCGCGGGCCAGCCCCGGGCGCCGGGGAGCGGGTCCTTATCGGTCCGCGGGGCGTCCATCTCGAGCGCCTCGCCCGACAGCTCGATCAGGCGCGACGCGGTGTCGACCACCTCCGCCGCCATGCGCCGATAGGTCGTGAGCTTGCCGCCCGCGATGGTGATCAGCCCGTCGTGGCCGACCAGGATCTGGTGCTCGCGGCTCACGGCGGACTCGCTCAGCTCGCCGCCCTCGTCCTGCGGCGCCATGAGGGGGCGGATGCCGGCCCAGGTGCTCAGGACGTCGTCGCGCACGAGCTGATGCGCGGGGAAGTAGTGGTTGGCCGCGTCGATCAGATAGTCGACGTCCTCGAGGGTGGCCGCGACGTCGCCGGGGTCGCCCTCGTAGTCGGTGTCGGTGGTCCCGATGTAGGTGCGGTCGCCCCACGGGATGGCGAAGAGCACGCGCGAATCGGTGGGATGGAAGCAGACGACGGCGTTGTGGATGGGGAGCTTCTCGCGCTCGACCACCACGTGCACGCCCTTGGTGGGGCGCAGGATCGATCCGCTCGAGAGCGAGCGGCTCATCGAGATGGTCTGGTCGGTCCAGGGCCCCGTCGCGTTGATCACCGCGCGGGCCGAGACCTCGCGCAGCTCGCCGCCGAGCTCGTCCTTGATGACCACGCCCGTGATGCGGCCCTTGTCGTCCTTGACGAAGCTCGTGACCTTGCCCCACGTCGCGATCACGGCGCCCTTCTCGGCCGCGTCGAGCGCGGTCTCGAGGGTCAGGCGCGCGTCGTCGGTGGCGCAGTCGTAGTAGAGCGGCGCGCCCTTGAGGTTGCCGCGGTCCAGGGCGGGCTCGACCTCGGCCACGTCGCTCGGCTTGAGCTTGCGGGGGCGCTTGGGGGAGCGGAAGAGGGCGAGCCCCTCGTAGAGCCGGATGCCGGTGTGGATCATCCAGAGCGGCTTGCGCGCGCCCTTGTAGACGGGGAAGAGGAACCCCATCGGGTTGACGAGGTGGGGCGCGATGTCCTGCAGGATGCGCCGCTCGCTCACCGACTCGAAGACGAGGCTGAACTCGTACTGCTCGAGGTAGCGCAGGCCGCCGTGGATGAGCTTGCTCGAGCGGGAGCTGGTGCCGTAGGCGAGGTCGTTCATCTCGGCCACGGCCACCCGGAGCCCGCGCCGCGCCGCGTCCCGCGCGATCCCGGCCCCGGTGATCCCGCCTCCGATGACCAAGAGGTCGAAGGTCCCTTCGAGCTGATCCCACATCGCGCGGCGTGTCGACATGTCGCCGATCTAGCGCAAGAGCGCCCGGTGAACCACGCGCGGCACAGTGTGTCTCGGCACAGTGTGTCTCACTGGCCGTTTCGGGCGCCCTCGATGTCACGAGGCTCGGCCGCCCAGCGCTCATCTTCACCCCATCCCGCGCTGGCACCGGCCTTGCCAAGCCGGGGACGGACGGCGATCCCGTCGCACCACGACCCCCCGAACGGAGCTCTGCCTCATGCGACCCGTCCTCCTCTTCCTCCTCCTCCTCGTCATCGCCACCGTCGGTTGCGGCGCGCGCTCCGAGGAGCCAGACGCGGCCGCGGCCTCGGACGCCGCCACCACGGATTCGGACGCCGGGTCCGACGCCGGAGCGGCCCCCACCGCGTGCGAGCAGGTCGAGGCCATCGACCGCTCCTGCGCGTCGGACGACGACTGCGCCATCGGCCTCCACCAGACCGACTGCTGCGGCAGCGTCCTCGTCTTCGCCTACCGCGCGACCGAGCAGCCCATCTACGCCGCCCGCGAGTCCGAGTGTCAGGCCAGCTATCCCGCGTGCATGTGCGCGCCCATGTTCCCCGTCGCCGACTCCGGGGAGCCGGTCTCGGACTCGATGGACGCGCAGGCGGCGTGCGTGACGCGGGGCGGCGCGCGGCAGTGCCAGAGCTACGTGAGCATGCGGCCCGCCGACGAGCCGTGATCGTGCGCCCTCAGATCGGGGAGCGGCGCACGATGGTCTGCGAGCGATCGGGCCCGACGCTGATGAGGTCGATGGCGACCCCGCTCGTCGACTCGATCATCTCGATGTACTTGCGCGCGTTCTCGGGCAGCTCGTCGTACTCGCGGCAGTCGCCGAGCGGCTCGTCCCAGCCCTTGACCATCTCGGTGAGCGGCTGCATGCGCGAGGAGCCCTCGAAGGGCGGCTCGTCCCGCACGTTGCCGTCGAGCTCGTAGCCGACGCAGATCGGGATCTCGTCGATCCCGGTGAGCACGTCGAGCTTGGTCAGCGCGACCGAGTCGAAGCCGTTGACGCGCGCGGCGTAGCGCAGCACGGGCACGTCGAACATGCCGCAGCGGCGAGGGCGCGCGGTGACCGGGCTGAGCTCCCCGCCCACGTCCTGGAGCCGCTTCGCGAGCTCGCCCGTCAGCTCCGAGGGGAGCGGGCCGGAGCCGCTGCGCGTGACGTAGGCCTTGGCCACGCCGATGACCTTGTCGATGGCCTTCGGGGGGATCCCGGTGCCCGTGCAGGCGCCGCCCGCGACCGTCGAGGCGCTGACCACGAACGGGTAGTAGCCGTGGTGCAGGTCGACCATGCTCCCGAGCGCGCCCTCGATGACCACGCGCCGCTCGTCGCGCGCGAGGTCCATGATGAGCCGCCCGCCGTCGACGATGCGATGGCGCAGCTTCTCGCCGCACGACGCGAGCGCGTCGACGATCGGCTCCACCTCGGGCACCTCGGCGCCGAGCCCGAGCAGGACCACGCGGTTGGCCTCGAGGCTCGCCTTGACCTGCTGCAGCATGTAGCTCGGGTCGAGCAGGTCACCCACGCGCACGCCGCGGCGCGCGACGGCGTCGGAGTACGCGGGACCGACGCCTCGACGGGGCGCACCGGACGCGCCCTCGGCCTCGTCACGCAGTCGATCGATCTCGATGTGATGCGGCAGGACGACTTGTGCTCTCTGGTCGACCTTGAGCTCGCCCTTCAGGGCGCCGTGCGCTTCGAGCGAGGCGAGCTCCTCGAGCAGGAGGCGTGGGTCGAGCGCCATGCCCTGCGCGAGCAGGCACGTCCGCCCCATCTTCAGCGCGCCCGCGGGGAGCACGTGGAAGACCAGGCGCTCGGCGTCCGCCATGAGGCTCTGGCCAGGGTTGTATCCCCCGGCGTATTGCGCGACGAGCGCGGCCTCGGCGGCCAGATGCTCGACGATCTTCGACTTTCCTTCGTCGCCCCATTGGGCGCCGACCACGGCCACGACGGTCATGGGTACCTCCCGAGAGCGGCGAGAGTACCCAAGCCTGGGCCCGGGCGTCACGGCGCTCTCTCACTAAACTCGAGCTCAGTCTCGCCAGGCGACCTCGATCTGGCAGGCCGGATCGCCCCGCGTGCGGCAGCGGGTCTCTTCGGCGCGATCCATCTTCGCCCCGGTCAGGCTGCCCGCACCCTCGGCCCAGCCGGTGACGCTGAGGCAGTGCGCGGGGTGCGGGGTGTCGAGGTCGCGGATGGTCAGCCGCGCGCGGTGATCGCCCATCTCCACCTCGAGCGCTCCGCTGTCGTAGTGCACGCTCCAGAGCCGGGACGCCTTGCGGAGGATGAAGCCGACCGAGCCCAGCCGCAGGAAGATGCGATAGAGCGTGGGCAGGGTGACGGTCGCGCCGAAGCGGCCCATCTCGCGGCAGAGGCTCAGGTCGCCCGTGCCCAGCACCGCGTCCGCGTTCACGTTCAGGTCCACGAAGAGCTCGAACGGCACCCACGCGTGCGGGAGGATGCCCGTGTCCAGCAGCGCGCGATGCGCGGGGGCCAGCTGCTCCTTGATCGACTGATAGACGGCCTCGTCCGCGTGCTCGCGGATGTAGCGAACGCGCGACGTGACCGCGCTCCCTTTGACCTTGCCCACCTCGGCCGCCCCCGTCGCCAAGGTAGCGCAAGAGGCGGCCGGGATGCAGCCGGTCAGTCGCCGGGGCGCAGACCGTACGCGCCCGGATCCTGGAGGGGAGGCAGCGCGGTCTCGCGGATCTGGAGCGTGCGCACGGCCCACACGTCGTGGAACACGCGGTACTTCAGCGCCGTCTGATCCAGGTACTCCACGCCCGCCGAGCCGCCCGTGCCGGTGCGGCGCCCGATCATGCGCTCGACCATGCGGGCGTGCCGCTGCCGGAAGATCACGAAGGCCTGCTCGAGCTCCACGATCGAGTCGACCACCTCGCGCGGCCACGCCAGGAGCGGCAGCTCGCGGTAGCCCTCGATCAGCACGAGCGCCGCGCGCACGCGGGCCCGACGACGGCGCTCCTCCTCGGGGCGGTCTTCGGCCCGGAGGAACGCGGCCGCGGAGTCGGCGGTCTTCCGGTAGCGCTCGCCGAGGCGCTCTCGGTCGGCGGCGGTCAGGGCGTCGTGCTCGGCCAGCTGGCGCCCGCGCTCGGACTCCGCGCGGTGCGCTTCGAGGTACGCGTCGCGGAAGCGGGCCACGATGGCGTCGTCGTCGGGCTGCTCGGGGTGCGCGCCGTCGATGGGCGTGCGGTAGAGCCAGGCCTCGATGGCCTCCTTCAGGGAGGGGCGGTCCTCGAGCCGGGCCTCGACGCGTCGAGACGCGGGCGACTCGCTGCCGTCGGGGTAGCGCAGCGCCTGCATGTAGCTGTGCTCGTGGCCCAGCGGGATGCGATCGTCGTCGCCGAGGCCCATGAGGATCTCGATCTCCCGGAGCTGCGCCGACTGGAAGCCGCTCGCGGGGCTCAGCTTGTCGCGGAAGGCGAGATAGTCGCGCGTGGTCATCGTCTCCATCAGCGCGAAGTGGCCCGCGATCTGATGGAAGAGCAGGGCCATGCGGCGGATGCCGCGCACGGCGGAGGCGAGGGACTGCTCCGGCACCCGCTCCTGCGCGAACAGGTCTCGCACCGTGACGAGCTCGCGCAGGGTCAGCTTGAACCAGAGCTCGTCGATCTGGTGGACGGTGATGAAGAGGACCTCGTCGTTCGAGAGGCCGGCGTCGTCTTCCTCGAGCCCGCCCTGGAGCGCGAGCATCTGCTCGACCCGGATGTAGTCCCAGTAGGTCGTCGGCGGCTTGGTCATCGGCCGGACTGTCGCGGGCCCCAGGCGACCGCGCAAGGAGCAGGCGGCGCTCAGCCGCCTGCGGACGCGCGTTCACGCCGTGAGCGTGAAATCTCGGCACGATCGCGGCCGAGACGTCGCGATTTCGGCTTCGATCTCGCGAAGTGATACCTTCATCATCTCTGGCACGCGGTTCGCGTGCTGGGACGCGCTCACGGAGGAGCGGCGCATGACGAGGACGACGACGATGACGAGGCTCGCGCTGGTGGCGGTCCTCAGCCTGACGATGATCGGCGCCTGGGGATGCCGGCGGCGGCCGCCCGTGACCGCGAGCGGCGCGCTCAGCGCGCGCTACGAGCGCACGCTGATCCGGACCGCGGCCCGCGACACGGGCTGCCCGGCCGGTCAGCTGACCCCGATGCAGGTGCACGTGGGGCCGCAGGTCTGGTCGGTGACCGGGTGCGCGAGCCCCGTCGAGTACTGGCTGCAGTGCAGCCGCCGCAACCGCTGCAGCTGGCGGCGCGTGCCGCTCTTGAACGAGTCGGCGGCGGCGACACTCCAGTGCCCACCGCAGGCCATCCAGCAGCAGCCCTCTCCGCAGCCCAACGTGCGCTTCGCGGCCGGATGCGGGCGGCAGCAGCCGTTCACCGTCGCCTGCAACGGCGCGGGATGCGGCTGGGCGCCCGCGGGCCCCATCCAGGGCGGTCAGGTCGCGCAAGGGCAGCCGCAGCAAGGTCAGCAGCAGCCGCAGACCGTCACGGTCCAGGTCACCACGCCGTCGACCAACCTGCAGTCGCAGATCGAGGCGCAGCGAGAGGCGATCCTCTCGTGCATCGACACCGCCGCGCTGACCCTCACCGTGCGCTGGACCTCGCAGGGGCAGGTCATCCTGCAGCTGCCGCCCGAGCTCGCCGGGACGGTGGCCGAGGCGTGCATCCAGGCCGCGGTCGGCTCGCTGACGGTGGCCGCGAACCAGGCGGGCGAGGTGGTCATCCCGCTCCAGCAGTGAGCGTCGACCCGCGCCAGCGCTTCACCTCGACCGTCGAGGACTACCGCCGCTACCGGCCGGACTATCCGCCCGCGCTCTTCGACTGGATCGCCAGCGAGTGCGGGCTCGGCCCGGGCGCCCGGGTGCTCGACGTCGGCTGCGGGACGGGGATCAGCGCACGTCAGCTCGCGGCCCGCGGCTGGCGCGTGGTCGGCCTGGACCCGAACGCGGCGATGCTCGAGGCGGCGCGCGCCGAGCCGATGGACGGGCTCGAGTACGTGCTCGCCGACGCGGAGTCGCCCCCGGAGCTCGGGCGCTTCGACGCCATCGTCGGGGGGCAGAGCTTTCACTGGCTCGAACTCGACCGCGCGCTGCCCCGCTTCGCCGAGCTGCTCGGTGGGTCGGGGCGCGTCGTCGCGTTCTGGAACCTGCGGGAGCCGGACGACGCGCTGATGCGCGCCTACGAGGCGCTGCTCCTCGCGCGCTGCCCCGAGTACGCCGAGGTGGGCGCCGAGCCGCGCGCGGCCGAGGTGCGGGCCCGCGTCGCCGCGCTCGATCTGCGCGAGGCGGTCTTCCCGCACGCCCAGCACCTGGACCGGGAGGGGCTGCTCGGGCGCGCCTGGTCGAGCTCCTACGTGAAGAACCGGGTGAAGGACGCCGACGCCTTCGACCGGGAGCTGCACGCGCTCTTCGACGCGCATCGCGTGCAGGACGAGGCGGGGGAGCGGGTCGCGTTCGTCTATCGCACCTCGGCCCTGAGCTTCGCGATCTGATCGCGTCCGGGGTACACCTCTGTCCGTGCGCAGCCGGCTGCCTTTCACCGCCATCGGGTTCGCCGCCCTCGGGCTCGCGCTCGGGTTCGTGCTCGGCGGCGTCGCGCCGCGGCTGACGGTGGAGGAGCGAGACGAGGAGATCGCCGCGCTCGAGCGGCAGCTGGAGAGCGCCGACACCGGCGGCTGGCGCTCGCCCGTGCCCGGCCTCGACCGCATCCTGCGCGCGCCGCGAGAAGAAGCGGGCCCGGAGCGGCCGCTCCCGATCGAAGCGCCGCCCGCCGAGGGAGAGCGGACGTCGACCGACGGCGGCGTGCTCTCCGACGGAGGCGCCGCGCCGCGTCGCTGGCGTGAGGCCTGGCGCGATCGCGCGGAGGACGTCGGGCCGAGCGAGCGGCTCTCCGCCTTTCAGCGCGCCGCCTCCATCCAGAACGTCCGCCGCCTCCAGTCGCGCGCCGCGCTCCGCCAGCAGGGCGACCTGAGCGACGAGGAGCTCACCGAGGTCGACCGGGAGCTCGAGGCGATGAACGCGGAGCTGCAGGGACACGGCGAAGAGCTGATCACGCTCGCGATGGGCAACGAGCCGCCGCCCGCGCGCGATCTGCTCGGCATCACCCACGACGTCACCGGGATCCTGCACCGCACGCAGCTGCGGCTCGAGGGGATCCTCGGTCCGGACCGCGCGGCGGACGTCGACCCGAGCGCGCTCGAGATCTGGAACTTCGTCGATCTGTACCGGCTCGAGCCCGCCGCCCGCGCCGCCATCCAGCGCATGCCATGAGCGAGCCGGTCGCTCGCACGCGCGCGCCCGCGGCGTTGAGAGGGCTCCGCGACGCCTGGGTGGTCGCGCGCTTCGACCTCGGCGAGTCCCTGCGCTCGAGGAAGGTGCTCATCTTCCTCGCGCTCTACGCCGCCGGCTCCGTGGCCGCGGCGGTGATCTTCACCGAGGTGCTCCAGGACATCGAGGAGGCGCTCGCCGAGCAGCTCCTCGTGGCGCGCACCACCGAGCCGGGCAGCCTGACGCAGGCGGTGATGGAGGCGCCGGAGCTCCGCCTGGTGCTGGTCCGGCTCGTGCGCGACGAGGCGCTCGCGGACGCGCTGCTCCAGATCCCGCCGATCGCGCTGCTCTATCACTGGGTCGCGCTGACCTTCGCGCCCGTGTTCGTGGTCTTCACCTCGAGCGACGCGATCAGCGGCGAGGTCTCGAGCGGGAGCGTGCGCTACGCGCTCTTTCGCACCGACCGGATGAGCTGGGCGGTGGGCAAGCTCCTCGGCCAGATGTGCCTGACCGCGGTGGGGCTCGCGCTCGGGGCGTTCGGGGCGTGGGTCGTCGGCTACGTGCAGCTGGCGAGCTTCGCGCCGCTCGACACCGCGACGTGGCTCTCCAGGTACTTGCTGACGGCGTTCTTCTTCGCCTTCGCGCACCTCGGGCTCGCGCTCGGCGTCTCGCAGCTCACCCGCTCGGTGCCGTGGTCTCGCGCGCTCGGGCTCTTCGCGCTGGTCTTCGTCTTCGGCGCCCACGGCTGGCTCGGACGGGACGCGGTGCGCGAGGAGGCGCCGGTGTTGAGCGAGTCGTTGCAGCAGATCTTCCCCGCCGCGCACCGGCTCGAGCTCTGGCGCCCCGCGCTCTCCGACGGCGCGATCTCGCTCGTCGTCCTCGCGGCGCTGGGGATCCTCTACTTCGCCCTCGGCCACCTGCGCTTCGCGCGGAGGGACGCGTGAGCCGGTTCGCGCTGCGGCTGAAGGGCGTCATCAAGCGCTACGGCAAGACCCGCGCGCTGGACGGGCTCACCCTCGACGTGCCGAGCGGCGCGCTGATGGGCCTGGTCGGACCGAACGGCGCGGGCAAGACGACGACCTTCGGCGTGGTGAGCGGCGCGGTGCGGGCGGACGCGGGGCAGGTCGACGTGCTCGGACAGGGCGCGTTCGATCCGGTTCGACACGCGGGGCGGCTGACGGTCCTGCCGCAGGACTGCGCGCTCAACCCGAGCTCGAGCGCGCGTCAGATCTTGTCGTTCCACGCGCGGCTCCAGGGCCTGACGCTGCAGGCCGCCACGCGCGAGGCGGATCGCGTGCTCGACCTCGTGCACCTCGCGGACCGGGCCGGCGCGCGGGTCGGTCAGCTCAGCCACGGAATGAAGCGCCGCCTCGCGGTCGCGCAGGCGCTGCTCGGTGACCCGGAGCTCGTCCTGCTCGACGAGCCCACCGGCGGGCTGGACCCCCACCTCGTGGTGGCCATGCGGGAGATCCTGAGCGCCCAGAGGGGGCTGCGCACGGTCGTGGTCAGCTCCCACATCCTCGCCGACCTCGAGGCGACCTGTGACCACGTCGCGTTCATGGAGGACGGCCGCTGCACCCGGAGCGGGCCGGTGGCGGAGGTCACCCGACGCGGCGCGCTCGTCCGCGTGCAGCTGGCCGAGCCGATGGCGCTGGCCGCGTTCGAGGCGGTGCTGGCGGGGCGGGAGCCCTCGATCGAGGGCGACGTGCTGCGCTACCAGCTCCACGAGGGGGAGGACCCGGCCGAGGTGCAGCGAGCGCTCCTCCCCCAGCTCCTGGACGCAGGCGCGGCCATCCTCGAGATCCGGCTCGGCGAGTCCCTCGAGGCCGCCTACATGTCCACCCGGACCCGCTGACCTCTCCAGTCTCGATTGCTCTATTTATAAAACTATCCGTTGACGCGGGATTCTGGCTGAGCGACCCTGACCCCCTCTGGAGGTCTCGTGAAGCGCTTCTCTACGGCGATGGTTCCGCTCGTTCTGTCCCTCTCCCTCTTCAGCTGTGGGGAGGAGGTGGTCGGCGATCCGATGACGGACGCCGGCTCCGATGGGAGGGTGACCTGCGGCGCCGGCGAGGCGCTCTGCGGCACGGAGTGCGTCGACGTGTCCAGCGACCCGGCGCGCTGCGGAGACTGTGAGACCTCGTGCGGCGCGTCGGAGGTGTGCTCGGCCGGCGTGTGCGCCACGAGCTGCCCGCCCGGGCAGGAGGCCTGTGACGGCGGGTGCTTCGACACCGGCACGTCGCGCGCCCACTGCGGGGCCTGCGGGGTGGCGTGCGGCGACGGCGAGCTGTGCAGCGGCGGGAGCTGCGGGCTCAGCTGCGGTGGAGACACGCCGACCCAGTGCGACGGCGGGTGCGTCGACACCGATCGGGATCGCGCCCACTGCGGCGGCTGCGACGTGGCCTGCGACGCGGGCGAGGTCTGCGCGGCGGGGAGCTGCGAGACGAGCTGCCCGACCGGGCAGATCGCCTGCGGCGGCGAGTGCGTCGACCCGACCCGCGACCGCGTCTACTGCGGCGCGTCCATGGACTGCGCCGGCGGCAACGTCGGAGTGAGCTGCGGCGCGGGCGAGGTCTGCGTCGACGGCGGCTGCGCGACGAGCTGCCCCGGCGGGCAGGTGGTCTGCGGTGGGCGCTGCGCGGACCCCCAGACGGACCGCGCGTACTGCGGCGCGAGCGGGGACTGCGCGGGCGCGAACGCGGGCGACACCTGCGACGCGGGTGAGGTGTGCGCGGCCGGGACCTGCGCGGTGAGCTGTCCCGCGGGGCAGATCGAGTGCGACGGAGCGTGCGTGGACCCGTCCTCCAACCGGCAGTACTGCGGCGCGACCGCGACCTGCGCCGGCTCCGAGGCGGGCGTGGCGTGCGGCGCGGGCGAGGTCTGCGTGGGCGGCGCCTGCGCGACGAGCTGTCCGAGCGGGCAGGTGGACTGCGCGGGTCGCTGCGTCGACCCGAGCACCGACCCGATCCACTGCGGCGCGACCGCGACCTGCACGGGCGCGGACGCGGGCGAGACCTGCGTGGCCGGCGAGGTGTGCGCGGCGGGGAGCTGCGCGACGAGCTGCCCGAGCGGTCAGGTGGACTGCGGCGGGCGCTGCGTGGACCCGAACACGGACCCGGTGTTCTGCGGCGCGACCGGGAGCTGCATGGGCGCGGACGCGGGCGCGACCTGCGTGGCCGGTGAGGTGTGCGCGGCGGGGAGCTGCGCGACGAGCTGCCCGAGCGGTCAGGTGGACTGCGGCGGGCGCTGCGTGGACCCGAACACGGACCCCGTGTACTGCGGGGCGACCGGGACCTGCACGGGCTCCGAGGCGGGCGCGACCTGCATGTCGGGCCAGGTCTGCGCGGGCGGCGCCTGCGCGACGAGCTGCCCCGCCGGCCAGGTGGACTGCGGCGGTCGCTGCGTGGATCCGAGCACGGACCCCGTGTACTGCGGCGCGACCGGGACCTGCATGGGCGCCGAGGCGGGCGCGACCTGCATGTCGGGTCAGGTCTGCGCGGGCGGCGCCTGCGCGACGAGCTGTCCGGCCGGGCAGGTGAACTGCGGCGGGCGCTGCGTCGACCCGAGCACGGACCCGATCCGCTGCGGCGCGTCGGGCACCTGCACGGGCCCCGACGCGGGCGTGACGTGCATGTCGGGCCAGGTCTGCGCGGCCGGGAGCTGCGAGACGCGCTGCCCGAGCGGGCAGGTGGACTGCGGCGGGCGCTGCGTGGACCCGAGCACGGACCCGATCTTCTGCGGCGCGTCCGGCGACTGCGCGGGGCCGAACATGGGCGCCGTCTGCGCCTCGGGTGAGGCGTGCTCCGCCGGCGTGTGCGAGCTGCGCTGCCCGGGCGGACAGATCATCTGCGGCGGGCGCTGCGTGGATCCCACCAGCGACCGCGTCTACTGCGGCGCGGCGGGCGACTGCACGGGCGTCAACGACGGCGTGACCTGCAGCGCGGGTCAGGTCTGCGCGGCGGGCAGCTGCGAGCTGAGCTGCCCCGCCGGTCAGATCGACTGCGGCGGGCGCTGCGTCGACCCCGACACCAACCGCGCGTTCTGCGGCGCGAGCGGTGACTGCAGCGGCGCGAACGTGGGCGTCACCTGCGGCGCCGGCGAGACCTGCGCGATGGGCGCCTGCACGGCGAGCTGCGGCGCGCCGCTCACCGACTGCGCGGGCTCCTGCACCGACACGCGGGTCGACCCGTCCAACTGCGGCGGCTGCGGCGCGGCGTGTCCGGGCGTGACCAACGCCACCTCGGTGTGCGCGACGAGCACCTGCAACTACGTCTGCGACTCGGGCTTCGCGGACTGCAACGTCTCCTCCGCGGACGGCTGCGAGGTCGACGTGGCGGGCGACGTGTCCAACTGCGGCGGCTGCGGCGTCACGTGCCCCGGGGCCACGAACGCGAGCGCGGCCTGCGCGATGGGCGCGTGCGACTTCACCTGCGACGCCGGCTTCGACGACTGCAACGGCATGCCCGGGGACGGCTGCGAGGCCGACCTCGGCAGCGACGCGGCCAACTGCGGCGGGTGCGGCGTGGTCTGCGCGGCCGGGTGCACGATGGGCGTCTGTGACCCGGGCGGCAGCGACGGCCGGCTCGACGTCACGGCGCCCCTCGTCATCAACACGGTCGCGACCAACCTCGACGGAAGCGCCGGAGGCTCCACCGCGACGCTCTTCGACGCGACCGGCTTCGCGGACGGAGACCTCGTCTTCATCCACCAGACGGTGGGAGCCGGGGCTGGCGCGTGGGAGACCGCGCGCATCCTGTCGCTGATGGGCACGACGGCCACCTTCGAGGCGGCGCTGAGCAACACCTACACGTCGGCCGGCGCCAACCGGGCGCAGATCGTCGTGATGCCCGAGTACACCGACGTGGCCGTGGCCGCGGCGGGCGTGCTGCGCGCGCCGGCCTGGGACGGGAGCGTCGGCGGCATCCTCGCCTTCGACGCCACCGGGGCGGTAACCGTGGACGGCCGGATCGAGATGAGCGGCCGCGGCTTCCGCGGCGGCAACGTGCCCGGCGGGCGGTACACGTGCAGGGTCGGCTACCAGGGTGAGTCGAGCCTCGGCGGCGGCGGGCCGATCCAGGCCGCGAACGGAGCCGGCGGCGGCGGTGGCCGGCAAGGCCAGGACTGCGGCGCGGGCGGCGGCGGCGGCTACGCGGCTGGCGGCGGGACCGGCACCGCGTCGAGCTGCGGTGCCTGCTGTGCGGGCAGCGCCACGTCGGCCGGGGGTAGCGGCGTCGGTGACGCGGTCCTCACGACCCTCTTCCTCGGTGGCGGGGGCGGCAGCGGCGGCGCGGACGAGGACGGCTTCCGCCCGGGCCCCGGCGGCAGCGGCGGCGGCATCGTCTACATCACGACCGACACCTTCGACGTCAGCGGGACGGGGCAGGTGCTCAACGCGGGTGGCGGCGGCACCGACGGCCAGCAGACGTGCGCCGGCTGCGGCGGCTGCGGAATGGGCGGCGGCGGCGGCGGCGCGGGCGGCGCGGTGCTGATCCGCGCGGCTGGCGCGGTGGACCTCGGCGTGGGGCGTGTCTCGGCGACCGGCGCCACGGGCGGGGTCTGCACGTGCGGCGGCGCCGCCCCGGGCGGGACCGGGAGCGTCGGCCGCATTCGCGTCGTGGGCGCGAGCGTGATGGGCAGCACCACGCCCGCCTACGTCCCCTGATCGGACTCGACAGAGATGACGATGAGAACCATGCATTACACGCTGCTCCTCGCCTCGCTCATCTCGCTCGTGCCCTCGGTGGGCGCGGCGCAGGCCTACGACCACGCGCTCCGCCTCGAGGCGGGGCTCGGGCTCCCGGTCGGCTCTCCCGTCGCCGAGCGCTTCGACGCCGGCGGCGGGCTCGGCCTCGGCTACGAGCTGCGCTTCCTGCCCTTCCTCGGCGCGGAGGCCCACCACGGGTCGTTCTTCTTCCCGACGACGACGCCGACGCCGTCCGGCTACGGCGCCTATCACGGGCTCGGGCTGGGCTTGCGCTTGCACCCGATCCCCGACCTCGACGCGGGCGACCTCTACGCCGCGGCGCGCGGCGCGGTCGTGTTCACCGGCGACGTCGTCCGTCCCGGGCTCGAGGTCGACGTCGGCTTCGAGTTCGCGCTCTCGTCGTCCTTCCGGTTCGGGCCGTTCATTCGCTACGCCCACGCGTTCCAGACGGACGGAGCCGAGCTGGCCCTCGGGCAAGGCGACGGGACCTTCCTCATCATCGGGCTCAGCGGCGCGCTCACCTTCGGCGGCGAAGAGGCGGCGCCGGTCGACACCGACCGCGATGGCTCGAACGACGACGTCGACCGCTGCCCGAACGAGCCCGAGGACGCCGACGGCTACGAGGACGAGGACGGCTGCCCCGACACCGACGACGACGCGGACGGCGTGCCGGACGCCGACGACTCTTGCCCGCGTGAGGCCGAGGACCGCGACGGGTTCCAGGACGAAGACGGCTGCCCCGACCCGGACAACGACGGAGACGGGATCGCGGACGGCGACGACCAGTGCCCGAACGAGGCCGAGGACATGAACGGGCAGGCCGACGAAGACGGCTGCCCGGACGCGGGGGAGGACTCGGACGGCGACGGAGTGCCCGACGTCTCGGACCAGTGCCCCGAGGACCCCGAGGATCGCGACGGCTTCGCCGACGAGGACGGCTGCCCCGACCCGGACAACGACGGTGACGGCGTGCTCGACGGCGACGACGACTGCCCGACCGCCCCCGGCCACGTCGACAACGGCGGCTGCCCCCAGGCGGTGCGCGTCGAGGGGACGCAGATCCGGATCCTCCAGCGGATCGAGTTCGACGTCGAGCACTCGACGATCCGCCGCCGGTCCTACCCGATCCTCGAGGAGGTCGCCGCGGCCCTCCAGGCGAACCCGCAGATCCGTCGCCTCCGGATCGAAGGGCACACCGACAATCGCGGTGACGAGGAGTACAACCGCGAGCTCAGCCAGCAGCGCGCGCAGCGCGTGATGGAGTGGCTGGTCGAGAACGGGGTCGCGGCCGAGCGCCTGCAGGCCGAGGGCGTCGGGCCCTCGCGGCCGCTCGAGGACAACGAGACGCGCGCGGGCCGCCAGGCCAACCGCCGCGTCGAGTTCCACATCGTTCAGTAGACAGATCGTGCAGTAGAGAAAAAGCGAGCGGGCTGCGAGACCCCCGCCAGGGTCTCGCAGCCCGCTCTCGATACTGCAGATCTCCGAGCGCGAACGCTCGACGTAGTCAATCTTCCGTGATGGGCGTCGGGGTCGGGTCCGGCGAGGCGACGCGAGGGCGCAGCTCGTCGCGTTGCATGGGACGCGTCACGGGGGTCGGGGTGGGGTCGGGTCGATCCGGGTTGGTCACCGGGGTCGGCGTCGGGTCTTCCCGCGAGCCATCGCTCGGCATGTGGGTCGACGCCGCGAAGGTCTGGCTGATGGGGTGGCTCGGCTGCGGGCTCGGGTCGGCCGCGAGCGGGTCGACCGCGAGGCCCGTGTCGAGCTCCGCGCTGAGGAGGCTGAGGCTGTCGACGCAGATCACCGCGTCGTCCTTGACCAGGGCGCCGAGCAGCGGCTCGCCCTCGACCCGGACGAGGCGCACGCGAGAGAAGTCTTCGTCCTCGCAGCCGGGCTGCGCGAGGGACCACACGGAGGTGGGCACGACGATCTCGGACGCGTCGAGCGCGTGCTCCGCGGCCGCGATCTCGTGGTCGAGGTCGCCCGCGCAGGCCGCGAGGGAGAGGGCGCTCAGACCCAGAAGGCCGAGCATCGGAGACAGGTGGAATCGCACGTTCACTTCAGACCCCACTCGTGAACCAGCTTGGAAAGCCGGGGTCGCTTCATTCCGAGCAGCTCGGCTGCCCGCGAGATGTTCCCGCCCGACTCGTCGAGCGCGCGTTCGATCAGCTCGCGCTCGATGCGCTTGCGCAGATCGTAGATGGAGCCGTCGCCGTCCTTGACCCGCTCGTAGGCGAGGTCGCCGAGGGACGCGTCCGAGGGAGGCGGCGGCGAGGTCGCGGGGCGCGTGGGCGCGTGCTCGGCGAAGTCCGCCGCGGTCAGGAGACCCGAGGGCGAGAGCACGGCCACGCTGCGGAGCGCGTTCTCGAGCTCTCGCACGTTGCCCGGCCAGTCGCGCCGCGCGAGCGCCTCGATGGCGTCGGGGGCGAGGGTCTTGAGCTCTCCGCCGATGTCGCCGGAGATCTTCTGCAGGAGGTGGCGTGAGAGCTCGGGCAGATCCTCCAGCCGCTCGCGGAGCGCGGGGACGCGCACGGTGATCCCGCTGAGGCGGTAGAAGAGATCCTCGCGGAAGCGCCCCTCACGGACGAGCTCCTTCAGGTCGCGGTGCGTCGCGGCGATCACGCGCACGTTCACGCTCAGGGTCTTGGTCCCGCCGACGCGCTCGAAGGTGCGCTCCTGCAGGACCCGCAGCAGGGCGGCCTGCATGCGCGGCGAGATGTCGCCGATCTCGTCCAGGAGGATCGTGCCGCCGTCGGCCAGCTCGAAGCGGCCCTTCTTCTGGCGGTCCGCGCCCGTGAACGCGCCGCGCTCGTGACCGAAGAGCTCGCTCGAGAGCAGCTCGTCGACCAGCGCCGCGCAGTTGACGCGCACGAAGGGCGCGCCCTCGCGCGGCGAGCTGGCGTGCAGCGCCTCGGCCACCAGCTCCTTGCCCGTGCCGCTCTCGCCCGTGATCAGGACGGTGCTGTCGGTGGGGCCGACCCGCGCGATCCAGCCGCGGAGCTCTCGCATCGGCTTGCTCGAGCCGACCATGAGGCCGCCGTCGCTCGTCGGCGCGGCCTTCTCCGGGCGCTCCGCGACGCGGCGCTCGGCCTGCGCGAGGTGGCGCGCGAGGGAGCGCTCCGCGAAGAGCGCCCGGAGCGGCTCGGGCACGCGCTGGAGCAGCTCGCCCTCCTTGCGGCGCAGCACCGACAGCTCCTCGCGCGCCCGGCCCGAGAGGCCGCTGCGGTGCAGCGCCAGGGCGAGCTCGAGGCGCGCCGTCTGCTCCATCAGCGGGTCGTGGGTCTCGCGGGCCGAGTCCACGGCCAGCCGCGCCAGCGGGATCTGCTCGTCGCCGTCGCCGAGGCGGGCCTGAAGCAGCGCCACGCGGGCCAGGGTCCGCGCGCTCGCCGCCGGCTCCATCGCTTCGAGCCGCGCCCGCGCCGCCTCGGCGTCCCCTTCGTCGAGGTCGAGGGTGGCCAGGCCGAGCAGGGCCTCGTTCTTGGTCGCCGCGTTGCCCAGCCGCTCGGCGATGCGAAGGGCGCCCGCGTACGCGCGCCGCGCCTCCTCGAGGTTGCCCAGCTCCACGTGCGCCGCCGCCTCGACCCGCAGGCCCTCGGCGTCGACGGCCGGCTCGAGCGCGCCCTCGGCTTGCTCGCGCGCGTGCGCCGCGAGGCGGAGCGCGCGGTAGGGGTCGCCGAGGCTGCGGTGCAGGTCGGCGGTGTTGAAGGAGAGCCGCGCGACGAGGCTCGCGTGCCCGAGCCCCCCGAGGAGCGAGAGGGCGCGCTGCGCGTGGCGCAAGGACTCTTCCCACTCGCCCTCGAGCTGCCGGACGACGGCGAAGTTCTTGTGCGCGATGCCGCGGAGGTAGACGGCGCCCTCCTCCTGGGCCCGCTCGGTCATGCGCTCGAGCTGTCGGGCGGCGCGGGAGAGCTCGCCCCGGGCCATCGCGAGGATGGCGAGGTTGTTCAGCGCCGCGCACGCGGGGCGCGGGAGATCGAACGCGTCGGCCTCCGCGAGGAGTCGCTCGAGCCGCTCCTCCGAGGCCTCGAGGCGCCCGGTCGCGAGCTCGATCTTCGCCAGGCAGCTCTCGGCCTCGAGCCGGAGCGAGTCGAGGGGCTCTCCCTCGAGCACGCCGCGCGCCATGCGCTCGGCCTCGGCGTAGTCGCCGCGGCTGCACAGGGCGTCCGCGAGCGCGATCGTCGCTTCGGTGTGGGCCTCTCCTTCGAGGGCGTGGGCGCGCGCGCGCTCGAGCTGCGCCGCCGCGTCGTCGTAGCGCCCGGCGTGGGTGAGCAGCCGGCCGAGGCGCAGCGCGGCGGCGGCGTCCTCGGGGGCGGCGTCGGCGAGGACGCGCGCGTGGGTGATCGCGGCCGCGTGCGCGCCGGCGATCCAGAGCAGCTCCACCAGGCGGGCGCGGAGCGCGGGGGGCGGGCTCTCGTGCGCGTCCACGACCTCCAGCAGGAGGTCGGCCGCGTCGACCGACGCGTGGCCCGCGGACAGCGCGTCGGCGCCCGCCCACGCCAGCTCGGTGGCGCGCTCCAGGTGCCCGGCGCTCAGCGCGTGGCGCGCGGCGGCGGCCGGATCGTGATCCGCGATCGCGTCCGCGGCGTGGCGGTGGAGCGCGCGCGCGCGCTTGTCGTCCATGGTGGCGCGGAGCCGCTCGCGCACGGCCGGCGGGAGCAGCCACGCGCCGTTCGCGCGGACGGCGCCGGCCCGCGCCAGGGACGCGGCGTCCAGGCGAGGGTGACCGGCCAGCGAGAGCATCTCGGCGAGCGCCGCGTCGGTCGCGCGGCCGCCGAGCACGGCGAGCGCCTCGAGCGCCTCCTGCGCCTCCGGGCTCGCGGCGTCGCGGGCCATGCCCTCGCCGCGCACGAGCTTCTCGATGAGCTCCGGCAGGCCCCCGGTCAGCGACAGCACCGCGTCGACCACGTCCGGGCTGGCCAGGAACGCCCGCACTCCGTCGCGATCGAAGGGGCGGAGCGTGAGCGTGCGGGCGGCGTCGGCGCGCGCGATGCGGGCGAGCGCGCCGCGGGCGGCGCCTTCGACGGTGGCGACGACCAGCACCTTCGGGCGGGCGGCCCAGGGGGCGGCGTCTTCGACCAAATGCTCGAGCAGCTCCAGGCTCGAGCGGTCCGCGTCCTCCATGCCCTCGAGCACGACCACGACCGGGTTGGGCACGCCGATCTCGTGGAGCAGGCGCCCCATCTCCTCGCGCAGGCGCAGCCGCCGCTCGGCCACGACCATGAAGTCGACGACCTCGGAGCGCGCGGCGTGGGCGAGGAGCGCGGCCGCGGCGTGGTGGTCCCGGCGCACCGGGCTCAGCTGCGCGAGCGCCGCCTCCACCACGCGCTTGGGGAGGCTGTCCCGCTCGCCCGTGGCCAGGCCCCGCACGTCGAAGCGCAGGACGGGCCCCGCGCGGTGCTCCGCCAGCCACGCGTCCACGAGCGCGCTCTTGCCGGCCGCGCTGGGACCGTCGACGACGAGCAGCCGGAGGTCTCCTTCACACGCGGACCGATAGGCGCCTCGCAGGGCCAGGAGCTCTTCGCTCCTGCCCGCGAGCCGGGCCGCCGGTCGGGCGGGTGTGGTGTGACGCGTCACGTGGAGCGGTACTGCGAAGACCGTGCCTGCGGTTTCGGCCCGGATTCCAGGGGTGATGCGGGACGAAAAGGCCCGATCGTGCGATCGGTGACGGTGCGCTCGCCCACGATGTGAGCGTTCTTACGGGTCGAGCACGGGCGTCGGGGTCGGATCGGGCTCGGCGCCGAGGCTGCCGGGCATCAGGGGGGTGGGCGTCGGGTCCGCGCGCAGCGCGTGCACGTAGCGGCGCTCGGCGTCCTCCTCGATCAGCAGGACGAGCGAGTCGACGCAGAGCACGTCCCCGCCGGGGCCGACGAGCGCGCCGAGGCCCGGTCGGGACAGCGCGCGCAGCGAGCCGTCGAGATCTTCACAGCCGGCGGGCAGGCCGCCGAGCCGCGCGAGATCCATCTCCACCACCTCCAGCTCCGCTTCGAGCGCCGCGATCTGCGCGCTCGAGCCCGGGGAGGCGACGTCCATCGCGCAGCCTGCCGTGAGGCAGAGCGACGCGGACGAGAGGAGGAGGAAGATCAGACGCATGAAACAGCTCGCGTGATAGGTGACCACCTCGGCGGGTGCCATCGGCCTCCGCCGAGGTGGTCTGGGTGGTGTGTGTGTGTGGAGGATGAAGAAACGTTGCGCAGCCGCTCAGCTCAGAAGGCGGTGGCGCCGCCGCGACCGGCGAGGCCCTGCCGTCGGCGCTGCCGCTCCTCGGGCGTGAGCCCGTCGTCCTCGCCGCCGCCCACGATCTCGCCATAGAGGCTGTCGAGGCCGATGGTGGTGGAGAGGTAGACCTGCGTGTCCGCGCTGAACGGGCTCCGGACGGAGCCGTTCGGGTTGTAGAGCGGCGCGACCACGGCCGAGTTCTGGATCCCGAGCTGGACGTTCAGCCAGGGCAAGACGTCGTAGGCCACCGCGAGGTTGAAGTAGGTGAAGGGCCGCCAGTGGGTGGGGCTCTCGTCGCCCACGGTGACGTCGCCACCGTTGACGCCGACCGACTGATCGGCGAGCTCGTGCCCGTAGATGGCCATGTAGAAGGCGCTCCCGCTGACGGTCAGACCCGAGACGGGCGTGATGTTCAGCGTGAGGCCGCCGAGCAGGATGTCCCGCGCGGTCGTCTGTCCCGAGACCTGAGCGCAGCCGTCGAGACGTTGGGGGCCGCAGTTCGCGGCGTAGGGGACGCTCGTCTCGGAGACCGCGCGCGTGGCGAACCAGTGGCGGTACCCGACGGTGGCCGCCACGGTGAAGCCCGCGAGCTCCGGGAACGGCCGGGCCACGGTGAGCCCGACGCCGGTCTGGAGGACGCGGCCCGCCGCCTGGCTCGCCTTGCTCGTCGGCGCGCCGAGTCGGACCTGACCCTGGAACACGAAGCCCTCGAGCGCGTAGAGCTGGCGCAGGTCGAGCAGGGTGTCCGAGAGCAAGGGCTCACGGTTGTAGGTGCCGTCGTTCGTGTCCGTCACCTCGAGCGAGACCGCCTGGTTCAGCCACAGGAACGTGGTGTCGGTGAGGTAGAACCGCGGCGTGATGCTCAGCGCCATCTGCCACGTCGGGTCGTAGCTGAGCTGCGCGTCCGGCGCGAAGGTGTTGAGGGTCACGCCGTTCGTGTAGGAGAGGAACGAGTTCGCGAAGGTGAACTGGGGGCCGGACGGAGCCTGCTCCTCGGGGGTCTGGTCTTCGGCGAGCTCTTCCGGGGCGGGGGTGGCGGTCTCGGGCTCGGGGTCCGGATCGACCGGGAGCTCGGGCTGGGCCACGTTGGCTTCCGCAGCTGCGGCTGCGTCCGCTTCCGCTTCCGCGACCGC